>JBBQAD010000029.1:0-13466 GCA_038315885.1 Fibrobacteria bacterium
GAAAATTGCACAAAAACCTTACTCTCAATATTGAGTTTGGCGATCTTGGCTTGACCCATCATTAAAAATACCATGGATAGCAGGGAAGAAAAGGCCGCAGCCTGGAGTAGGAGTGAAGAATACTCACGGGTCCAATAGATAAACAGTCCCGTTAAAATAAAGTTGCAAGCTGCACTTAAGCCCAATACCAAAAGGCGAGCCTTTGATCGAAAACCAAATTCAAGGGCCGACCCAAAATGATCGGATACATAGTAGATATACTGGCTCACGATAAAGATGGGAACAAGGCTTAATCCAGGCAAGTATTCGATGGGAAGCAGTCTGAAATTTTTCATTAAGAACCAAAGCACAAGGGTCCCTAAAGTGGCTGCTGCAATAGAGACTAATGCACCTTTGGAAACGAATTTACCGAGTTTTTCTTTTAGATAGGTATAGCCCGCAGAGCTTTCCATGGTATAGAAGTGAGAATCCAGACTGGATATATAGGCCCCAAAAACAATAGTCATGGGAGCGACCAGGCGGTAGTACACTCCGTAGAGACCGACCCAGCGTAAGTCTCCTAGCCAGCCCAACCAGATTCTATCGATAAAAAAGGTCACCCAACTGAAAAAACTAACCGGGACCAACCAGATACCATAGTGAAACATTTTTCGCGCGGTTACAGCTGACCAATGTAAGCCCAGCGAATGTCGCATTAGAAAAGCGCCGCAAACCAGTAACCATATGCCTCGTAAGCTCTCAATGGTCAGAATATTGATTACATCAACGGAATTTGTTTTCCAAAGCCCAAATAAGACACCGCATTCTAGAATGGCCGCTCCCAAAGCGCTGGCCATAAAAGCCTTTGCACGCCTATCTGCACGTAAACAGACCTGAAAAAAATATCCAATATTGCTAAAAAAGGCCCCCGATATAATCAATAGTCCGATCGTCTTGGTGTTGACATTCAGTGTATCATTACCGATGATATTCAGTCTGTGTAGATTAATAATATCGGGCAGATAGTTGCTTAACTTGGGGTATACAATAAAACCGCCCAAAAGTAACACGGCACAAAAAAGTAGTGAGGCAAGCAGGGAGCCTACCAGAGCTGTTGAAATAATCTGAGAGCGTCCCAGCTGGGAGTATTCTATCGGAAGAAAGCGCGCTAGAGCTTGCCTCATCCCAAAACTAAACAGCGCAAGCAATAGTTCGATGCTAATCCATGAAGTAACCAATACACCAATTAAGGAGGGAGAGAGCAGATGGCTTGCCAGGGGCAAAAAAATAAATCCGGGAAGCCGCGAAGCTAGTGTGGAAGCTGCATAGAGAAGTGCATCGGTGGTTAATTTACCCATTTAACCTGATTGTTGGCCTAGTGTATTAGAATAAAGGCGCTCAGAGCTATAAACCCAGTGATGCAGAGGATTATTTGCGGGTCACCCACTAAATCCCAAGCTGTGTCTTGTCCCTTGCCCTTGCGAAATACCAGATGCAGATAGCGAAATAAACCAAAGATGACAAGGGGAACTGTGTACACAAAGGCTTCGCTGTGATGCACTGCCAAAGTTCTGGAACTTGTGGTATATAGCCCGTAAGTTGTAATTGTCATTGCCAGTGATACCGCTAGAAGTACCCTAAGAAAGGGTAGGGAATACTCTGCCAGCACATCTCGTTGCAGTTCTTGTTTTTGAGGTGGCTTTTTATCGGGCGGGAAACTTTCGACAAAATTATCCGATGACAAAGAATCGAGTTCGGCATAGCGTTTGGCAAATCCCAAAAAAAGACTCAAATTAAAGGTGCACAAGAGCAGCCATTGGGAAGCGATGATGCCAATTGCCCAGGACCCCACCAGCACACGCAAAATAAAGCCAGAGGCAATGCAGAAAACATCAAGCAGCACCATTTTTTTAAGCCAAAAAGTGTAACAGAGATTAAGAATAAAGTAGAGCAGTATCAGAAGTAGGGCATATTCATTTATTAGATAGGCTAGTGATAAGGCAAGCACGGTTAAAACGATACCCAACAAGTTTGCCGTTTTTATCGAGATTGCTCCCCTTGCTACAGGACGATTTGCTTTTAGAGGATGTAGCGCATCTTTGGCTGCATCACTGGCATCGTTAAAACAGTAGGTAGCCGAGGCAATCAGACTAAAGGAGGCGAAACCGAGTGCAACTAAAACCCAGAGTGATGAATCAAAAAGCCGGCCAGAAAATAATATCGCGGCCAGCACAAACAGGTTTTTTGACCATTGATGAATGCGAAAAAGCTGTACCCAGTCGCGTAGAGTAACATTCATAAATTAAATGGGTAGCCTGCAAAATATGGCCTCTGGGAGCATGCGCAAAACTGTCATGATCCACTTCCAATAACCGGGAGTATAGACAACTTTTTTTCTCTTATCGATTCCACGCATGATGTCGATTGCCACTCGCTGGGGTTCTACCATCAATAGCGAGCGTTTCATTCCCAAAGTCATGCGGGTACGTACTGGACCAGGTTTGATGATTTGTACAAAAACCCCGGACTTTTTCAATTTGCAACGCATACCTTCGAGGTAGGTGTTTAATCCAGCCTTGGAGGCACCGTATACATAATTGGCTGCTCTGCCTCGGTCGCCTGCCACAGAACTGATACAGCTGATAAATCCCGAACCGCGTATGCTGAAATGAGCAGCAAATTGATTGAGTACCAGAGCTGTTAGTGAAAGATTAATATCAAAGGTTTCTAAACATTTCTCGGATTCGGTTTCACACTGTTCTTGCGGATGAAGGATACCTGCACAGTATATCAAGCCAATAATGGAATATTGTTGGAAAAGAAAATCAGTTTTTTCCTTGCATTCTTTGCTCTGACGCAGATCCCAGACTAAATAAGGCACCTGGTGTCCATATCGAATCGCGAGATCCTTGGCTTGTCGACGTAGGGCTTCTTCGTTTCGGGCACAGAGAATCAGACGTTGATTTTGTTTGGCATATTCTTCAGCTAGAGCCTGGGCGATTCCTGAAGTAGAAGAGAATATGACAATGTGACTCATAAACCTAATCTTTCTGCCATGCGCGACCACGCAATCCGATTGGGGTTGTATTTATCCAAATGAACGCGAAAGTTCTGATATTCTGGATACATGCTGCGGAACATTTCACCCGATAAACGTGCATCTTTGCTTAAATATACACGTCCGCCATAGCTGGCCACCATTTCATCTGCTTCATTGAGCACTTTTAATATTTCACGAGATCGATAGGGAATATCGAGGGCGAGAGTAAATCCTTTTTTACAAAAGGGCAAAATTGATAAATCATCCCCGCAGCGTTTTAAAACACTCAAGAATGCTCCCAGGCCTTTGCGGCTCAAAAATTCCAGACAGCGGGCTATTCCCTCTTGTCCATGGGGATCAGGGATCATAAACTGGTATTGAAAAAATCCCCTGCGACCATAGAGTCGATTCCAATTTCCGATAAAATCCAGCGGATAAAAAAATTGTTGATAACTGATGATGCTGCTCTGAGGTTTCGTGCGACTAAATCGCCAGTAGGCATAATTAAACAATCGCAAAAATTTTTTGTTCAACAGAAATTCAGGAGAATAGAGGGGAATTGACCAGACACTAGGTTCTTGAAATTCCAAATGGCGATCTTGTTCTTTCTGGGTCAACTCAAAGGCATTGGCATGCTGTCCGAGCATTAACACTCCGCGCCCCAAACTTTTGCCTCTCGCCAATGTATCGAGCCAAGCTACCGAGTATTCCCACTCTTCATCTTCTTTTTCAAATAGTTTGAACAGTGCATCTAAGTTCTTGGCTCGCAAAGACAAAAAGCGAATGTAAGACGATTCGATAGGTCGCAGTTGCAGATGGATACGGTCAATGAAACCAGTCAAACCATAGCCGGATAAAGTTGAGTGAAACAGATCTTGATTTTCATCGCGGCTGCAATCAAAGATCCCTATCGGTGTCTTTACCCTTAATTTCGTGATGAAGTTTTCAATGGAACCCGAAAGGTGATGGTTTTTTCCGTGGACATTAGAGGCTACAGCTCCGCCAAGTGTTACGTATTGTGTACCAGGAGTTACGGGAAGAAAAAAACCACGGGGAACAAAAGTTTTCAATATTTGAGTAAGTGTAACACCCGACTCGGCTTCCAGAATGCCTTGTTCGGAATTCCAGTGAATAAAGCGGTTGAACTTTTCTGTATTGATGGCGACGCCACCGCTAGCAGGTAGACTCGCATCGCCATAACTACGACCCAGACCTCGAGCCAAAAAGCTACGATTGCCTAATTTTTCCCAATCGCTGAGGCCATCGGGCTGTATTTCGTAGGCTTGGGTAAAAGGTGCGTTACCCCATCCTGAGAGTCGACGCTTTCTTACTAACATGAACCTTCGCTTTCAAAAAGCAAAAGTAGTTCCCAGCAGGGATTTGGAGATTGCCGATTAGGGATAAAAAATAGGCTTATAATGGCTGCAATAATTCTTAAACCTACCAATTCACTATGAATATTATGATTTTTCTTTCTGCCATCTTTACAGACAAATGCTACCTTTTTTCTGGAATTACATGAAAAATGCAAATAATGCATTCTGTTCTCTCTTCCTCAGAAATCTTTAAACTACTAGGATACTAGGAATATGAAAGACCTTCTCAGTCTTCCCTCTCATAAACACTGGAAAGAAAGCCTGGCAGAAAAAATGCCAGCCAACTATGAACGCGACATTAACAATTTCGAACTCGATATTGTTTTAAAGAAGCAAGGCAAAATTGAAGCCAAGCTTTTTGCTGAAACTCGTCTTCGTATGGGAGCTTATGGTCAACGTTATGATAATGGCAAACGCCATGATGGTAAGCAAGACAGACCGATTCCGTTCCCTCAAAAAATGGTAAAGGGACCTGGCACCGATTGGGATGCTCCCGGCATGGAGCGTATCAAATTGCCCTTCGGCGGCCTCAATGCTGAGCAAATGGATGTCTTCGCTGATTTGTCTGAAGAATATTCCGATGGAATCTCCCACATCACCACTCGCCAGGACATTCAGCTACACTATATCCATATTGAGAATACCCCAGCGATGTTCAGGCGTCTGGCGGCTGTTAACATTACCACTCGCGAAGCCTGCGGAAACTCGGTTAGAAATATTACCGCTGACCCTTTGGCTGGGGTAAGCCAATATGAAGTCTTTGATGTAACACCGTATGCCCATGCTCTGTTTGAATTTTTATTGGGTCACCCGGATGTGCAGGACTTTGGCCGTAAACTGAAAATCGCCCTTTCTGGTGACATGAATAATTCCGGTGGATTGGTATTCATGCACGATGTGGGCTTTGTGGCACGCATGATAGACCGGGATGGAAAACAAATTCGCGGTTTTGATGTCTATGTCGGCGGTGGTTTGGGAGCTGTACCCTATAAGGCGAAATTGCTGGCAGAGGCAGTAACAGAAGAAGAAATTCTTCCCATTACCCAAGCAACATGCCGAATCTTTGCTCGCTATGGAGAAAAGAAAAAGCGACATCGTGCCCGTATCAAGTTTCTGGTCGCTCAGTGGGGCATTGAAAAATTCCGTGAAGAGGTCAAAGCAGAACGGGAAAAACTGACTTTTGATCCGCGCTGGAATACTTATCTCAAAGATTTGAATCGCCTGGATGAAAAGCCCTTAAAGGCTCCCGGTGGCGAAATTGCTATCCAAGGTGATGCAGAGTATGTCGAATGGTTGCGCACCAATGTAATCAAACAAAAACAAAAAGGTTATGTGGCCGTTGAGATTGCCTGTCCCTTAGGCGACATCACTGCCAATCAGATGCGCGAATTGGCCCAGCTAGCGAGAGAATTTGTGGCGGGAACAGTACGCACGACAGTGGAACAAAATCTGATGTATCGTTGGCTAAGCACCAATGACTTACCTGCTTTTTATCAACGGATCAAGGCGATTGGGTTGGGACAAGCAGGTGCGGGTTGCATTATAGATGTAACAGCGTGCCCGGGAACAGATACTTGTAAGTTGGGTATCTCTTCTTCGCGCGGCTTGGCAGTTGTGCTTCGCAATAATTTGCAAGCCAAGTTCTTTCAAATGGACCAATCAGTTCGCGATCTCAAGATTAAGGTTAGCGGTTGTTTTAATTCTTGCGGCCAGCAGCATGTGGCTGATATTGGATTCTACGGAATCAGTCGTAATGTGAATGGATTTGTTGTTCCCCATTTTCAAGTGGTACTCGGAGGAAAATGGGCTGAAAATGGTTCGGAATATGGCTTACCCATAGGAGGCCTTCCCTCTAAATCGGTTCCCTTGGCCGTAGATCGTCTGACCGATATGTATCTCTCTGAACGGCAAACCAACGAAGGCTTTCGTGCCTTTGTACAGAGAACCGGAAAATCTGCAATTATGAAACGCCTGCAGGACTTAACCAGTGTACCTGCCTACGATTTTGATAAATCTTATTATGTCGATTGGGGTGATGTTCGAGAATACTCCGTGCGCGATAAGGGAATCGGCGAATGTGCAGGAGAAATTGTAACACTGACTGATTTTGCCTTGAAAACAGCCGACCGAGAATATTTCGAAGCCTCCGAAAAATTTGACGCCAATGATTTGGTCGGCACCGCCGAATTGGCATATCAATCAATGAAGCATGCAGCACAGGGCCTAATTAAGTTTTATAACATCGATATCAGCGAAGATCCTGACCAGGTTATGCAGGAATTTCGAGAACGGCTGTGGGACACAGAAATTTTTCACGACCCCATTGCAGGCGATCGATGCGCACACTATTATTTTCATGCTCATGAGGACAGAAACTCTCCTAAAGACCGAGAAGAGGTACATCGTCTAATGCAGGAAGCCCAGATTTTTGTGGAAGCCTCCCATGCCTGTAACATGCGCATTGAAATGAAGAACGCTAGTGTAAATGGACAATCGGGACTATTGGCTCAAGCTGCTGAAAAAGAAGCTGCCGAATAACAAATGGAAACAGAGATGGAAACAGCAATGGAAACAGCCAATCATTTTGAGCTTGAGAAAATTCAATGGCGTATATATCTGGATAAGAATTCGACTCCAGATAGCGAAGCTTTTTTCGCAGCATTCAACACCTGGATTCCAGAAAGTCCTGAGATCTTTGTCGATGTTGCTGACTATCAGCATGTCGAAGACGGATTGCTGGTTTACCTAGTGGGTCATTATGTGGACTATGCACTCGATCACACCGGTCGTCGGCATAGTTTGCTTTACTCCCGCAAGTGGCCGATGGAGGGTTCGAATTTAGAACGTTTGCAAAGCAGCATGCAAGAAGCTTTTAAGGCCTGCGATCGTTTGGAAAAATCACCTCATTTTGAAGGAATGCTTAAGTTTGATACTACTAGCATAAGTCTCTGCCTTAATGACAGAGCCTCCGCTCCCAATAATGAACAGACACTTTCAAAAATGAAGGCCGATCTTGATTCTGTTCTGGATTCAATTTATGGGGCCGGAAATTATTCTTACAAAAGAGAAAGTGATGCTCGTCAACGATTTACTTTGTATATCGAGGCGAACCAAGCTCCTCAGCTGAAGAATCTGCTGGAAAAAACTGCGGTCTAAGTTCTACAAATTGATTGGACTGTGAAATAGGCTTTACTAGCTTGTTTGCCGGCAGTTTGTTTAGGCTCTCGGGCTTCTTTGTTTGGTACGAGGCTGATTGATAGCACTAAGCGAATCTAAACAAAAACATGCCGAGAATATTTTGAAATGAGCATATATTCCACCTATAATGGTTATCAATATTTTTGTTAGCTGCTTTGTGCTGGTGATTTTTAAAATGGGATTATCTCAATTTTGTCGAGTTTCTTGAAGTGGAGAAAGTAATGAAGAATAAGTCCGCAAAAGTTAATGCAAGAACAATCTTCTGGTGCCTAGGGACTACAGCTTTGCTGGGTCTCAGTGCATTTGTTTTTATTTCCAAAAACGACCGGCCTGAGGTGGCGATGGCCAGCTGGGCTAATATTGGCGGTTGCGGCGGCGGCGGCGGCGGCGGAACCGCTGGCGCGGGCAAATGGATAGGTCGGGGAGCAACTGGTGGACGCTATGATATTGAGATGTTGTCAAATACTACTCTAGGTGGAGATTATAAGTACAGTGCCCTTGGCATTACACTGGGAACAAAGCTAAGGCCTACTACAACCGCGAGCATGGCGCTTTCATTTAAGAATAATGTATTCGAAATAAGCCCTTTTTCAACTGCCCAAGACTATACCGGAACAAAGACTCACATAACTGGAGGCTTTAGTGATATAGGCTTTTCACTCGCTCAAAATTTTGGTACGATTAACGAAAACAGTTTAAGTCTTTCTGTATCTCTTCCTACGGGACAACACGATATTAAACGACTCTGGGATAATAGCCAGGATGCTGATGAATTAGGCAAGCAGACATTGTATCTACCAGCCACTGGTCAGCCCGGTTCGGGCAGCTATACTGCGGGAATCAATTACGAATACACTCTGGACAAAGATTGGGGCCTTTGGATTTTCGGTGGAAGTTATACAGCTGCTTTTGCCTATGAAAAAAAATGTTCAAATGCAATCGCTCCAATTCCAAAAAGTAGAGAGTGTCAAGAAGATGATACCAGCCCTTTGACCTGGAAATTGTGGGATCTAACTCACAATGGTCATGCTGTTCGCACGGGAGCAACAACCGCAGATGGTGTCAGTCTATTTACCCATGTCGGCTACAAAGAAGAGCAAGTAACTCAGTCAATCGGTCTAACCTTAAGTCTTCCGGTCGGCTTGAGTACATCATCGGGTATCAAAGAGTCTCCATCCTACTATTATGATTACGGTCCTAATGGTCCGATGACAAAACGAATTAAGACCTTGGATTACACGATGAAGCTTAGCTATGGCCTGGAGGTGTTTTTGGCTCAGGACAACTATCCTTTCTTTATCGCTTTCGGCCTTCCATGGAGATTGCAGGATGTGATCAATCGCAAACGATTGGTTGATCCGCAAAATTATGTGGGTACAGTTGGATTTAAGGGGACTTTCCTATAATTATTGACAGGGGCTTAAATACTTTTGCAAATCCCCTTTGCAAGCTTTTGCAGGTGAAGGTAGGTGAATTATGAAACGACTATTAATTGCATTCGGATTGCTCACTTGCTTTTGGGCCTGTGAATCTGATGATTGTAACTCTCCATCCGATCCCTATTGCGGAGCTGTAGATTGCGATACTTGTTCAGTCTCGGTTTTGTCAAGGCATGCTGGTCCAATAAAAGTAATGCATGACGCAGCCACTATTTCGAACTTGACATTCCCCTCATCTGGCTGGATAGCACACTTTTTGGGAGACCGTTCTTACAAACTGGTTTTTGTACACGAATCGAAATTGTACTTGTTGCTTCCCAACGGTGATGGGACTAAAGCCCCATTACTCTACCGAATAGATGACGGAGATGAAAGTTCTTTAGGCTCCGCAGGTAAGCCAACTTCGCCCATGTTATCGCCCAATGGTGAATATCTGGTGTACCAAGGAACCGGGAATGCCCGAAAGATGTATTCCTTTATGACCAAAGCATCCGTAAATGACTCAGTTTGGAGAACTCCCGTCGTTCCCCCACCGGGTGGAGGTCGAAAAGTGGCAGACCCAAGATTTATTCAGATGGGCGATTCTCTGTATATCTATTATGTAAACAATCCCGGTACGGCGGGATTGGTTAGCTCAGATTCACTCGGGGGTTATACTTATAAAGTTCAAGTTGTAAACGATACGCTTGGCAAAGCCGAACGCGCAACTTTACGGGGCAAAACATTTCCGGGTGCCTTTAAGGGCGGAATTTCTCGGGACTTGCAGTGGAGTGGTACAACCTATTCTCAGACAGCACTTTTCAATGCGGAGAATGATGCCTTGATTACATTGAATGGGACTGAGCAAATGTGTAATCCGAGCATAAATCCATTTATTAGTGGTCCACATACCGATTATTTAATGGTGCTGGGTTTTGGAACCGGAGGAGCGAAGACCATTCCAGCCCTAGGAGGAAACCAAGCGGAAGGGTTACATGAGCACTTATGGGTTTGGAATAAGGATAACAAAGCAGTTTGGGGTGCAAGTTTGCCTGGGGTGATGAGTACAGATAATGACCGTTACAGAGATAAAAAGGACCAACGCGCTTTGTATAACGAATGGCAACGCAATGAATGGTCAACCGATGGAGACTATGCCGTTTCTATGGCAAAACGACGTGGGACAGCCAGTGGTCAAGGCTATGATTTATTTATTCTCGCAATGAACCAATCCGGTAAAGATTTGAAAAATAATCCTGAAACCGAATTTATGGAACGTGGCGGGGTGTTTCAAGTCACGGGCGGCAATATGACAGTTTCCAGCGACCCACATCTTTGGATCGGTGAATCCTGTTTGGGAACTTCAGTTTGTGATACAACAGGAGAAAAATTTCCCTCGACTACAGCAGTAATTGATACACAAACCAATACAGGTTGTAGCTTGAATTGTGCAGGTACTCCGATTTCTAGTGGAGAAATTATGATTACATCTCCATCCTGTGGTACCATAGCAAAAGGTTCAAAATTATCTGTAACATGGACAGAAGATGGATTGAGGAGTGGTATTTTGATTAGCCTTGGTGTACTGGGCCAAGAACCGGAAATAATTGTCAAATCTGGGCAGATCAATCCCAATACTTTGAAATTTGATTACCAACTGCCCGCTGATTACACTTGCTGTAATTGTGTATTAACGGTGTATGACTATTTAGACGCTTCTGTTTCTTCGATATTACCGGTAAACGTTCAATAATTGTTGGGGATAAAGCTCCCCAACGTATTTTACTTGGCCTAAAGTTTCTATAAGACCCAAGGATTTCTCTATTGGGAAATATCTAATCAGGGATTTGCCGAATGCCTGTAGCATCATTATTGGCTTCCTGCCTCTGGATGTTTTGATTGGCGCTTCATATTTCCTAGTGCTGCTTATTTATTTCAATGTATCTACCATTCAACATCACAGGAATTTCAAATTGTAAACCATGTTTTCTTGATAAAGGTTTGAAGAAAACTTGCTTAACAATTTTCGTTGATTGATTCGCCTTAATCGGTTCACCCAAGGCTTTGGCGAAACCCTGGCGAGTGGAAATAGCCTGAAACTTTTCATAAGTAGGATATTGCCATTTGGTAATTTTTTTTGCCGGGGGCTCTGTAGTGTTCACATATACGCGAATACTTCCATCGGGCATGCCAAAGACTAGGTCTTCTCGGTAGTCTCCAATCAAATCCACATTATTCCAATAACGGAGAATCGCCTTTGAACTCAGCCAATCGTTCTTGACCGAAACCGAACCTGGAGCCTCAGCAACTACACATCCGCTGCAATCACTCAAGTCAGCGGTATACAGTTTCTTTCCGTTGCGACCGTATATTTTTCTGTTCAAAACGCGTGTTTCATAGCCTTCCAGTCCCAGCCAATCGATTGATCCGAGATCAAAACTGATCATGGGAAATTCTTTTTCATATGGCCAATTGAAATAATTCCCATCGGATGTAATTCCTAGTCCGGCTTCTGGTTCATGTCCACAATCGACCGCAACCACATCCAGACCTGCGCCGTCATGCACCTTTGAGAAGAAGGCAACCTGAACATCTCCGCAGACTTTACTTTTTTTAGCCCACAATTCTTTTCCCGTCTTGGCATCAAGCAAGGCAAAATTAGCCCTCGTTTTTAAATCGGCCTCATTGGTCATCAGAATTTCAAGACCAGGATTCTTAGGATCGGCATCGCTTATTTCCATCACTGAACCGGGACCCCCACCGAAGGATTTCTGCGCGCTCCATCTCAATTTCCCATCGGAATTGTAGACATAATAACAGTTAGCTATTTCATCTATTCCATCGCCATCTACATCGACAATCATCTGGGAATGACTGTCACTGCTGCTGGGACCATTAGTAGTCCATTTTTTAATGAATGCACTTTTTCCGTCCCATTCCCAGGCGTCAATCTGTTCCTTGATGTCGAGGAAGGCATAATATCTACCACCCAAATCCGCAAAACCATTGTACCACCTAGAACCCGGTATTTCGGCCATCTTCTGATAGATATTGCCCATGTCTTTTAACACCGCAAAATTTCCATTCTTAATTTTGGTTATAATCTCTGCCTTGAAATCACCGTCGATATCATAGGCGACAGGATGAAATGCAGTATGGTGATTATATGGTGTTCCAGAGGGTCCACACTGTGTATCATAAGACCATTTCGGACCCTCTCCAGAAAACATTTTATAGACTTCAACTTTAAATGTGCCAAACTTTAAAGGTGTTGGCCAGAATCCATTAGAACTAGGATTCCAGGTCACAAATTCCAGCTCACCATCTCCATCGGTATCAGCAAAATGGGCGTTCCCCAATTGTAAACGCTTTCCCTGGGTGCCTGGAAAAACAGAAACCCAGTCATGCCCGGTTTTTAGGGTATTCACTTTAAATGAATTGGATTTTTGTCCTCTCAGGTTTCCCCCTTGCGGAATGATATAGTACTGGAATTCTCCGGGCCCCGGTGTATCATTGTAAACCGTTTTCGATAATGCAGTGCCAATTTTTGAAAAATCTTCACCTGATTTACTTCTATAGACATCAAAACCAGTGTTTGAACCATCCTGAACCAAATAGCGCCAGCTTACAAATACTTTGTAATCATTTTGAGGCACGGCAATCAGGCCTCTACCAGTCATATTCAAACCGCCTTGGGCAGAAAATCCAAACTGAACTAAAAGTATCAGACTAAAAAGGGGTAATAGAAAATTCATTATGATCTCCGTATTTTAGTTTTACTCGACGTCCCAAATAATTCAGATATTGATATTGATTCTGGTTTGTCAGTTTATCCTTATCGACTTTATGAAACTCAATGCCTTTTGGCACATGCAAAGAGCTGCTGATTGGTTTTCGGATTCGCAGGCCAATAACAGAACTTGTTGGAGGAGATAGATTGATTATAGTGGAAGGATCTCCCGCCTTTTTCGTAAAAGTTTTCCAAACCTTTGTTCCATCGTTGTCAGGAGAGGCAAGGTAGACTTCGATTGTAACATCCCCATCGAGGTTCAAGTTTTTCAATTCTATATCAACTGCTTTGCCCTGGCCAAGTACCAGAGCACAGGGCTCCTTAGCTGAATTCAAACAGCCTACTCCCCAGATTTCATACCCTCTGACGGCAGCTTCGGTAGTGAGTTGTGTTTCCATCACGGGAATATCGCCTTTGTTCAAATCAAGGGAGAGGGCTGCCATTTTCCATACTCTGGGATAGGCTGGCTGATTGCCGGTATAAAACACTCGAGTATCATTGCTTACAATACCAGTCGTGGTGTAAAAGGCTGAACCGGTCAAACCGCTATGAATAAAATTGATAAACTGTTTGCCATGAAATTCGAAGGCTCTGAGGTCAGTGGTCCAGGCTGGCCCACTGTCATAGTGATTGTTCCACTCCGTATTGAATACCGGAATTTTTTT
>JBBQAD010000336.1:0-4535 GCA_038315885.1 Fibrobacteria bacterium
TCTAGTAAGATTGACCTAGATAGGCGCTGTTCTAACTCTTGGTTTACCCAATTTTCCTTTTTTGCATCTTTCATTGAACTAGCGGCTTCCTGCATATAGAAGAGAATCTCTTGATCAAAAGACCCACCGATTGTTAAAGCCCTTTCGAGGTCGGCGTAAGCCTCTCTGAAACGATAACCTACAACAAGAGCTTTACCCCTACTAAAATAGGCCTGATACTGTTTGTCTTTATTGCAGATGGAAAATTGGGTGCCGGTGTGAATCGAATCAGGGTAGACCGCATTAATCTCTTTATCCAACAACTTAAGCATTTCAAAACATGTCATGCCTGAATTCGCTGCTTTAGCCACCAACAGAATCAAAGCGTAGCAGAGAAACTGAACTATATCACTTCTATGGCGGTAAAACATAACTGAGTAAGTTACAAAATCGAACTTTCTCGAGCTTTATTTTTCTATGCAAGATGCTAAGGTGGTGATTTTTTTCCGACCTCAACTCAAATCTGAGTCAGGCATAAATTTTGGAAATAAAAAAGGGACCCTTAGGTCCCTACAACTGTACTTAACTAAGTGATCAGAATTAAGGAGTTACGACAACTTCTTTTTCAGCTGCTTTTTCAGCTTTTTTTGCTTCGATTTTGGCTTTAATCTCAGCTTTTTTCACTTCTATTTCTGCTTTCATTGCTTCCACTTTTTCTTTGTATTCTTTTTCGCGTGCTTCAATTTTTGCCTTTACTTCTTCATGACGTTTGTCCATCTCTGCTTTATGAGCTTCTAAACGTTCCTGAATCTTTGCCTTTAGCTCGGCCAATCTTGCATCGTGTTCCGCCTTGGCCTCTGCAATTCGCGCTTTTACTTCAGCGTGTTTTGCTTCATGATCCGCCTTGGTGGCTTCAATTTTGGCTTCAATTTCGTCATTTAACTTTTGCATTGCAGCTTCATGATCAGTCTTTAACTTTTCAACTTTGGCCTCCATTTCAGCCCGTTTGACATTGCCATCTTGAGATTTCGTCTCGACTTCAGTCGCGAAGCTTATGCCCGTTATGACTAATCCAGCGGCTAAAAGTTTGATTATTGAATTCATTGACTACTCCTAAGTGTTGTTTGAAAGACCTACTCCACCTTAATGCAAGTACAATGCCATTCAAATTTCCTTTATTTTTGACTCAAAATGGCATTTTTCGTCCACTTAGTATTCCCGAAAATGGAACCTTTACTCCCACTCGCTGAGGGCGTTTGGGAAAACTCTAGCGTAAGTCCTTGATTTCCAATGAATTAGGTTCATCAAAAAAACCCGAGAAGAAAAGTTTCGCTCTAATTAAAAGGTTCCATCCAATTTCAAACCGCTTGTTCTTTATCTTAACCCGCTATACAATGCAATATCCAATGCATTCATCTTTACTGGAACTATGCGTTCCGAATTTTACCGAATGCGGAATTCGAGACGTATCGACAACTTTAACTATCTCCAATAAATTAATCCAGCAACTG
The DNA here is from genome assembly GCA_038315885.1 of Fibrobacteria bacterium. GTDB lineage: Bacteria > Fibrobacterota > Fibrobacteria > UBA11236 > JBBQAD01 > JBBQAD01. The sequence continues at coordinate 1,491 of JBBQAD010000336.1, forward strand.
AATGGTTAGCAAGTTATCACCCAATACAAAAGAAGGCATATAAATGAAATCAGTCTTAGCTTTACTTCTAACGATTAATTTGGTGGCTGCACAAGCCACATCCTATAAGAGTGATTCATTAACGGTGAGTTACATTCTAGCTCTCAATGGGATAACAAATTTAAGTGTGAACTCAATTAGCAAAACTGGACCAACGGGCCGAATCAAGGAATTGAATTTAAGTTCTAAAAATATTTTTGTTATTCCTCCCGAAATTTCGTCCTTGAACGTCCTGAGTTATCTGTATCTCTCCAATAACCCCATTAAATCTTTACCAGTTGAATTCGGAAACTTGGATTCTGTTCTTTACTTGGATCTTAGCCTGACTGACTTGGATTCATTTCCCAAGGCAATTTCAGAAATGTTTTTATTGACTCAACTGGATATACGCTTTAATAAGCTCAAAGAGTTTCCACCCGAAATGGGATTGATGCTATTACTATCAGAACTGCAAGCTTCTGACAATCTCATTACCCAATTGCCAGAGGAAGTAGAATACTTGACCGATTTAATTAATCTGAATTTGAGTAAGAACGAATTATCGAGCCTCCCCGCTCAGATTACCCAGTTACAGAGCCTGCAAAGTGTAAATCTGAACGGAAATCGATTATGCAATCTGCAAGGATTACAAAAAAGTTGGGCTGACTCAAAAAATCCAGGGTGGGAAAGTACCCAAGTTTGTAACGCTCAAGGTACTAGACAAGGAAAAATAATCAGTACACAAAGGGAATCTAAAGTATCTCTTCTAAATTTCGGTCTTTACCTAAATAAATCAAAGTATTACAAAATAAATGGCAAGATTCCTCAATCCCTGTAAACAACTGTTCCATGATGTGGTAAGCCAATCAAGCCTTAAACGTATCCTTGGCGATACCAATACGTTCCATTACATCCCGTAGTACTTTTCTATCAATCCCCAAAAAGGAAGCAGCCAGGGTTAAGTTACCCTTGGCCTTGCTCAACGCTTGTGTTATAGCATTTTTCTCCGCGTCTTCACGAGCGGCCTTTAATGTGCTCTGAGGGAATTCACTATTGGCTTTCAATCCCAAATCATTTTCATCAATTACTCGACTGGTTGAATTCAACATAGCGCGTTGCAATTTATTTTCCAGTTCTCGAATATTTCCTGGCCAGAGATAACGCAATAAAGCCTTTTCTCCCGCCTTGGAGAGCTGTGCAGCATTCATATTGAATTTTGCGCTCGCTTTGCGCAAAATATGCTTGGCGAGTAGTAGTACATCTCCTTCCCTCTCCCGCAAGGCTGGTAAATGAAGGTGAATCAGATTCAAACGATAATACAAATCTTCTCTAAATTTTCCTTTAGAAATTTCATTTTCGAGATTGCGATTAGTCGCAGCCACAATGCGTACATCGACAGCAATTTCATCCTGTCCTCCTACCCGGCGTAGCTTCCCCTCCTGTAACACTCGCAAAAACTTCACCTGCATTAGCAGCGGTAGTTCACCTATTTCATCAAGAAACAGGGTTCCACCGTTGGCCAATTCAAAAAGACCATTCTTTTTATCAGAGGCTCCGGTAAAAGCACCTTTTTCATGCCCGAACAATTCACTTTCAATCAATGATTCCGGTATGGCACCGCAATTAACTGCAATAAAAGGTGAATTTTGCCGACGAGAATTATGATGAACAAATTTTGCCAGTACTTCTTTTCCTGTTCCAGTTTCACCGGTAATTAAAACGGGTACATCATTCTGGGCAATTCTCTGAGCCAATTCAACGACCTGAGCCATCTGGACTGAACCATAGACCAGTGCACCTTGTTCCTTGATATCTTGAAGATTTTGTAAACGCTCTTCTTGATCAAAATGTGCAGTATTTCGCTGTAATACAACACCCAGCAATTTACTGATGTCTACAAACAATTTCCGTTCTTCTTCTAAAAAAGGATTCAAGGTTTCTCGTCTATGTAAATAGAGCAAACCATTGATTATTCCGTTGTGTAACAAAGGTGCGACCAGAATTGAAGAGATTTTCTTTTTTACAATAGATTTCAAACTGAAATCTTCTGAACTCTCTGTCGTTGACCAGATGATAGCTTCTTTGCGATTAAATGCCGCTTCGACCGCAGAATTAGAATAAAGCGGATTATCTTGGGGAATCGCATGTAGTAGGCGCTGCTCTTTATCTTGAGTCTCAAATAGATAACCGCCATCCGCCCTCATGAGTTCCATCCCCAAACCCAAGATATTGGCCGCGTCATTCTCTCGATTGGGATTTTCCAAAAGAGAGATAACCCGATTAAGCAGAGTTGCATAGGCCTGAACAGGATTAAAATTGGTTGCTCCATCATTTTCAGGTGGGCATTCAGTCAATTTCGGATTGTTAACAAATCGAAAGCTATGCTTTCCCAATCTAATCAAATCGCCATCACAAAGTTTATGTTCATTAACTTGGCTTCCGTTCACTTCGGCAGTTCCATTGATAGAGTTCAAATGGAATTCTTTATCTTTACGGATAAGCTGAACATGCAGTTTTCGAATGTTTTCTCCTCCAATAACAATATTATTGATGGCACCACTTCCCAAAGTGAAAACATTTTGAGTGAGCGGATGCGTTTCACCCGTACTCTCTTCTTTCAAAAACATCAATTGCCTTTCCTTGGCTTAGGCAGCAAAACAAGCATTTGCGACCTCGTAAATTATGCAATTACACCAATGAATAAGACCACTTTTAGGCTGAGAATCGGAACAAATTGTTTCACATTTCTAATTTGCGCAATTCCATTGAAATTTCACTTAAAATTGGACTGTCAAATTCCAAAACGATTGTGAATCGCTGCTTTTACTTCATCAATATCAGCTTTGCAATGCACAATGGAATTGGCATGGCTGGGTTGAAATCCTTCGGTCTTGCCTTCGTGATACTTTGTTTTGAATTCCGAGAATTTTAAACCGTGGGCAGTGCTGATTACCACCACCTTTTCATCACTTGCAATGGCTTTTTCATCCACCATTTGAAACAATGCACCTAAGGCCACTCCGGTAT
>JBBQAD010000019.1:0-15633 GCA_038315885.1 Fibrobacteria bacterium
GACTTCAACAAGGCCCTCAGCAACTGTGATATTATAGCCACCCCAACGGCTCCTGCTTTTCCCCAGAAACTCGGAGACTTGCTCTCCGATCCCATTACCATGTATCTTCAAGATATTTATACCGTAGCGGTCAATTTGGCAGGCTTGCCAGCATTGTCAATGCCCCTAGAAAAAGTGGGAGATTTTCACGCCGGACTTCAATTTATTGGCAAACCCTTCCAGGAAGCGGAAATTTTACAAGCAGCCTACTGCTTGGAAGCTCGCTAAATTTCTAGGCTGCAAGCAACTGCTGCGAAATTACCGAATCCCTTTATGTGTGACGGCGGCCATCGCATTTTTTGGCTGTTCTACCGCTCCAAGACCTTTCTATGACAGAGATATGGGCGCCTATGTGCGCGAGGCTCCAATTCCGCAGGCGAAATGGAAAGAGCGAAATGAGCAAAGCAAAAAACCGGTCGCGAAAATTCTTCCTGCTATTCAAAACCCATCTGAAATTGAAAATGACAGCGACTCCTCCTACACTGTTACTCCTGTCATTTTATCCCAGCCCACTGAAAGCTCCCGGATTCAAAGCTTGCGAGATATTGCCAGCACTTATATCGGAGTTCCCTATCGCTACGGTGGAGAAAACCGTTTCGGAACTGATTGTTCAGGCTTAGTTCGCCAGCTTTACCGACAAGCCTTCGGGATTGAATTACCCCGCAGCAGCGCACAAATTGCTACAGTCGGGCACCCTATCTCCCGCCGTGAATTGGAGCCGGGCGATCTGATATTTTTTCGCAGGGTCATGAGTATCAATCACTCAGGTATCTATCTAGGCGATGGAATGTTTATTCATGCCTCTTCTTCGCGTGGAGTGATTTATTCGAATCTGGAAGATCAATCACAATTTTTGCGTTTTGCAGGTGCCCGCCGAGTTCTGGTATCTGAAAACCCCTCAAAACTGTTTTAAGCGATTTGAAAGTGCTTCTAGTCTTATATTTGGTTTTTAGGAGTGTAGTATGCAATCAAGGCTAGTTGCCTTTCAGGGGGTTCATGGAGCCTATAGCGAGTTGGCTGCTAGGCAGTTACTGGGGGAATCATTTCAGACGTTTCCCTGTGAAACCTTTGACGATGTGTTTCTTGCTGTCGTGAAAGGCAAGGCCAGCCATGCCGCAATTCCTATTGAAAATTCGCTAGCCGGAAGCATCCATCAAAATTATGATCTTTTGCAGCAGCATCCCCTGCATATCATAGCGGAAACCTATGTACGCGTTGAACACGCTTTACTTTGTCATGTCGATTCTTCATTGGCAGAAATTAAACGGGTCCGTTCCCATCCCCAAGCCCTAGCCCAATGCAGCGATTTTTTCCGTGCCCATCGAAAAATAAAGGCAGAAGCCTTCTATGATACAGCCGGTGCCGCACAATCTTTAGCAGAAGAACATTTGACCGATGTTGCAGCCATCGCAGGAGCACATGCCGCCGATCTCTACCATCTAAAAGTTTTGCGACATAACCTGGAAAACCAAAAGCATAACTTTACCAGATTCTTATTAATATCCAAAAAAAATAAAAAACCAGATATTGATACAATTAACAAATCGTACAAATGCAGTCTTACTTTTGATCCACCTAAAGATCAAGCCGGTCTATTGTTCAAGGTGCTGGGTGTCTTTGCATTGCGAGAAATTAATCTTTTAAAAATTGAATCACGCCCACTACCCAGTGAAGCTTTTGCATATCGTTTTTATCTGGATATTGAGGGACACATTCAAGATTCGCGGGTCGCCAAAGCGATTGATCACCTCGGCGAAGTGGCAAATTCACTGCGGGTGCTTGGATGTTATCCTTCCGCTATTCATACTACTAAACATACTACTAAATCAAAATCAATTCGAAGTCGTAAATAAGGGAGAATCAAGTGAGCCGATCCGATGGCCGGGCCAATGACCAATTGCGTCCCATTAAAATTACTGAAGACTATGTATCCAGTGCAGAAGCCTCTGTACTAATAGAAGTGGGAAAAACCAGGGTGCTTTGCTGTGCTACCATTGATACAGATCTACCCCGTTGGATGAAGGGCTCCGGCAAAGGCTGGGTCACCGCCGAGTACAATTTATTGCCAAGAAGTACATCGAGCCGGGTAAAACGCGAGCGGGATAAAATCTCAGGACGGACTCAAGAAATTCAGCGATTAATTGGGCGTTCTCTACGCGGCATTTGTGATCTAGCCGCACTTGGAGAGAAACAGATTATTCTGGATTGCGATGTTATAGAAGCCGATGGTGGCACTCGAACCGCTTCGGTAGTAGGTGCCTTTATTGCCTTAGGGATGGCACTCAAAAGACTCCCTGCCGAGCAAAAAACCGCAAAACCGGTGCTAAAACATTTTCTCTCTGCTACCAGCGTGGGAATTTTGGAAGGGCAGCCCCTGCTTGACCTTTGCTACGTGGAAGATTCTAAGGCCGAAGTGGATATGAATGTAGTGATGACCCAAACAGGTGATTTTGTTGAGATCCAGGGAACGGGTGAAGAGTCCGTATTTAGTATGACACAGTTGCAGAGCATGCTTGCTTTAGCTGAAAAAGGCTGTCGGGAATTGCATGCTTTACAAAAGAAGATATTGGGAGAAACGCTTCCTTAAAATTTTCAGTCCCTCTTGGCCTTGCGTCTTACATTCTTCCACTTTTTTAAGGTGATCCACTACGGTACAGGCTATAATCATTCTGAAGACAGCTCAGTAGCCTAGCCCTGTGCTGCAAGACTGTTTGGTCCACTCCTTAAGTGGAAGTATGGGAGGAAGCCTTGTCGAAAGTGAAGCGTCACCCGGTTCGAAATTTTTTCATACTGCCAAAAATCCAGGGCCCATATGTATTTAGAGCTGTAACATTTGCTACCGCTCTGGCCCTACTGTCGACAGTCTGTATCTGTCTCGTATTCTATTGGAAATATGAATCTGGATATTTCTTCTACATGAATGAACGTTTAGACGATAATTTGGTTCGACAAGGAATATGGGAATTGGTGCTTCCCAGTTTCATTATTGCAGAATTCATAGCCGTCCTGGCCGCGCTTTTTCTCAGTCTGAATGCATCGCGCAGAATTTCTGTTCCCTTATATAAAATGAATCAGTTTGCCATGGCATTGCAGGAGGGAGATCTGCGCTTTCGTATGCATTTTCGCAAAGATGATGAATTAGAAGAGTTGGCAGCGTCGTGTAATGGGGTAGTAGATAAACTAGCAGTAACATTAAAGGAGGTTTCCCATATTTTGGAGAAAAGCGAAATTGCCGAACAACCCGAAGTTAAAAAACTAAGACTTGCTCTAAATCGGCTAGATGCCCAATTTCCTAAGTGAGACACAAATGATTTAGACAAATTTAAGCAAAGAAATTGATTTTAAAATTTGTGAAAAACTTGCGCTAAAAAATTCAACGATGAGTGTGTATATCAAATTTATTCATACTCAATTTCAGCATCCCCCTCACTGTAATCAAAATACTTTGCTCCCTGTTTAGTTTGGACTTCTTCATCCTCTGGAGACGCTCCAAAGAAGCTGCTGTGCATTTCATTGCTAAGCTTTTCGGCCAACCGCGTATTTCTCAAGATCATGGGATGGTGTTCCACCGCCTTTTTAACCGCAGCTTCTTGACCAATGAGAAAAAGTCGTTCCTTAGCCCGTGTTACAGCGGTGTAAAAGAGATTGCGCTGAAGCATGATAAAATGGCTGGTACTCAAGAGTAACACCACTGCCTTGAATTCACTTCCCTGAGACTTGTGGATAGTGCTGGCATAGGCCAGGGTGAGTTGGTCTAACTCTTCTAGAGCATACTCTATTTCGTTTTCATCAAATTTCACGATTAATTTTTTTTCTTTTAGCGATACAGCAACGATATAACCAAGGTCTCCATTGAATACATTCTTATCGTAATTATTCTTCAGTTGCATCACTTTATCACTGACACGAAAGCTACGCTCTTTATGTTGGATAGTGGGGCCGACGGGATTTAATTTCGCCTGTAAACGCGAATTCAAGGTTTGAGTCCCCAGGGGACCCCTGTTCATCGGTGTGAGGACCTGAATCTCTTGCAAACTCTTATATCCAAAATATTCAGGCAAATGTTTACAAACCAGATTTTCAACCATATCAAGGCATTCCTCATTTCCCTTGCAATAGCGAAGATGAAAATTACCACCCGAAGTTGAAATTTCAGGATTAAGGCCTTTGTTGATACGGTGGGCATTCGTAACAATCAAGGAACTTTTGGCCTGCCTAAAAATTTCATCGAGATGCAGATGGGGAAGACTTTTTGAATCAATTAACTGACTCAATACCTTTCCGGGCCCTACAGAAGGCAACTGATCGGGGTCACCAATTAATATTAAGCGTGTTCCTACCGCCAACGCCCTGAGCAATGAATACATCAAGGAGGTATCGATCATGGAAACTTCATCAACGATAATTACATCGGCTTCCAGAGGAAATGATTCAGTATGAGCAAAGGCTCGATTTGTGGCTTCATATTTCAATAAGCGATGAATGGTAACTGCAGTCAGTCCGGTAACTTCAGTGAGGCGCTTGGCAGCGCGACCTGTGGGGGCCGTCAAGCGCAGGCGAAACTCCGCCATTTGTAATACATGGAGAATTCCCATGACGGTGGTGGTTTTTCCTGTTCCTGGACCGCCGGTTAAGATGAATACTCCGCTATTGGCTGCTAGTTCAATTCCACTTTTCTGCTGCTCGCTATAGGCGAATCCGTTACCGAAACGAGATTCTGCCAAGCTTATTCCTTCACTCAGAATTTTTTTGTTAATTGGCTTGGGCTTAAACTGTAAGTCTGCAATTTTTCTTGCGATTCCCAGTTCACTATGATATAAGTAGGGTCGGAAGCAATTGTTTTGTTCATCTATAATGATTTCAGTATTGTCTTTCAAATTATCAAGTGAATAAATCAGAAGTTCGGGCTCAAGGCCAAGCAATTGATTGGTTTTTGTCAGGAGATCATTTTTTGATTGATATACATGTCCCTCATCAGCCGAGCGGCTGAGCGCATAAACCAAGCCGGCTTTGATTCGATAATAGGAATCTTTGGCGAAACCCATTTTGCCGGCTATTTCATCTGCACGCAAAAAACCGATACCCCATAAATCATCGGCGAGCCGATAGGGATTTTCTTTTAAAATTCGCAAGCATTCAGGGCCGTAGTGCTGATACACACGCATGCAAATGGAGAGTGACAAATGATGGGACTGCAAAAAATAAATAACATCGCGCATTCCCTTGGCGGCTTCCCATTGGGCCAATAAATTCGCTCGTTTCTTGGCTTTGAGCTGGCTTACCTCTTTCAGTCGATGAGGCGCCTCGTCTAAAACTTTGAAGGTATCCAGGCCAAAATGCGCTACCAGCCATTTGGCTTGTGCTGGGCCCACCCCTTTTAGCACACCGCTGGATAAATAACGTTGAATCGATTCGGGTGTATTAGGGGGAAGTATTTTGTATTGACTACATCGAAGCTGTTCACCAAAGGTTGCATGCTTAACCAGTTCGCCTTGTAACTCTAACTCTTCGCCGGGAGACAACTTGGGAAAGTTTCCCACCACAGTGAAACTTTGGCTTTCGTCGGCATTGGTAAAGCGCAGTACACTGTAACCATTATCGGGATTGTGAAATGTGATATTCTTTAGAATACCACGCAACGTTACAGGGTGTATTACAGGGCTAGTCATCGGTGAACGCAAAATAGAAAAGAGGAAGCGACTCCGCTCCCTACAATTAAAAAAAACCGAAGTGTGCTTTACACACTTCTCGCATTTTCAAACAGAATAATTTTGGAAGCGTCCCCTCAGTGTTTCATTTGGCAGGGGACGTGTTAGTTTAACGCAACTTTTTCTTATGCCGATTCAGGCGACGACGCTTTTTACGCTTGTGTGTTGCAATCTTCTTTCTCTTTTTCTTCTTCCCGCTCGGCATCAAAACCTCTTAGTTGGTGAACATTGGGCCAGAATTCTATTAAAAAGCGCAATTTACTGTCAATAAATGAAATGGATTTTGCATTAATATTCTAGAGACTGGCCTTTTAAGGAAGCTTTCGCCAGATCTCCTCTGCAAATTTTGCCAGACTGGGATCTCGTGCACCCATGCTGAGCACCCAATCACCCTCTTGAACTGTTTTCAGCAGGGAATTCAGCAGTGACGATTTGTCTGCGAAATAATGAGCCTTGACCCCCTTCGCCTGCAACTCGTCTACTAAATTACGCGATGAAATGCTTTTGTCAGCTGTTCCGCCAGCATAATAAATCTCGGGTAAATAAACCTCGTCTTGCGGACGTAGTGTTTCCAGAAAAGCTTCGACTATTTCTTTTCGCAAGAGTTTCATGGGAGCAAAACCATGTGGATGAAAGATGGCGATCAAACGTTTACACCAAGGCAAAGTCGAACGAATACTGGCTTGAATCTTTGCAGGATTGTGGGCAAAATCATCGATGACTGTAATTCCATTTTTCTCACCGATTTTTACATGTCTTCTTTCAATACCAGAATAACTTCGCAAGCCATCGACACAGTCATCGAGTTTTAGGCCGAGTGCAAAGGCTGTGCTAAGGGCAGACATGGCATTGGCTTGATTATGCCGACCGGGGACGAAAAGCTGAAATTGGGTATCCTGAAGCCGAAAAATCTGCGACCAAGCCTGAGATTGGTAATCGTGCACTTTTCCGAAACTGCACTCCTCTTCGCTAAACCAATGGATGTTCGGTTTAGGTTCTGAATTTTTAACACTTGGATTGTAATGTGCATGCGAAAGTTCATTTGATAAAAGTTGGCAGTTCAAATCTTCGCGATTGAAAACAACATCATTTTTTACCTGAGACAGAAAGGTGGAAAAAAGCGGAAGGAGCTCGGAAATTTCCTTGTGGTCCTTATCGATATTCAATATCACAGCTATTTCCGGATGATATTTAATTAAACTCCCATCAGATTCATCTGCTTCGATGACCAGAAATTCTCCTTCGGCATAATGGGCGTTTCCGAGGGACAGTTCTGAACGCAGGGAATTTAGGGCAGCCCCTGAAATGATACTGGGCTTTAAGCCAGCAGAATGCAGTATTTGAAATATCATGGCTGTAACAGTTGACTTTCCAGAAGTTCCAGAAACAGCAATGGTTTTTTTTTGACTGGATAGGTAAGCGAGCACATCGGAACGATGTAGTATGGGCAGCCCTATTTCATGGGCTTTTATTATTTCAGGATTGCTGGCCTCAATGGCCGTTGAGACAATGACCGAACTGCAGTTTGCTCCAATTCCACTTCCATCTTGGGGAAACAGGGCTATTCCTTGGGATGCCAGCTTTCTGTATGTATCACCATCGGCCTCGCTAAAATTAAAGCTGCGATCCGAACCGCTTACCGCTTTGCCTTGCATCTTTAAATACTGCGCAATTGCACTCATGCCGCTGCCGGCAATTCCTATTAAATGGGGCTGGAGGAGAAATGACTCTTTCACAAAACAGGGAGCTTCGATTAACCTTCACCATTTTCAGTCGCGTCAATAAGCTGTTGAATCTCCTGCCAAATTAATCGCTCATTCCATCCGGGGTTTCCCTTATCCAGTTCGGTTCGTTGCTTTAGGCTTTCTTTTGCGTAGGAGATAGCTTCCAGAAAGTCGGGATCATTGAATTCGATTTCCAAGGCCGCCAAATGCTGGTTTGTTTCAAAGGGATCACCCACGCTACTTAGAGCAACAATGGATTCATAGGCTATATCACGTGATGAATCGCGAGTAAGTTCACGTAAACGAGGCTCAGCGGCGAGCAGTTCAAGGTTTGCGCAGGCATGTATGGCCTCCATCAAAACTAGCTCCTGGGTGGAATACAATTGTTCCAAAATGAGACGTTCAAAAACCGGATGTTTTACCATACTCATTGCGTAGACGGCACTGACCCTGACAAAAGGATTGGGAGCATGGTGGAAAAACCGCAAGATAATTTCGTTCACTTCGCTTAAGAAACCAATGAACCCGAGGGCCTCCAAAGCCCGGCGACGCACCTCCATACTTTCCATGTTCGCATCCACTTTGTGTAACAAAAAGCTTTTTGCGCATTGATACAGCTCAATGCTGACAGCGGGATTTGCGCTTGATTCTTCTCCGGGTGCCTTTTCTTCCTGAAATTTTTCTTCTTGAAATTTCTCCTCGTATTCACAGCCTTCCTGAATAACTCCACCTAAAGCTCCGCAGGCCATGGCTCTAATTTCTTCTTCAGGATGTAACTTGGCCAAGTCTAGAATTCTGTAAAAGAGATCATCTACTCCGATGTACACAATGCAAACACGGATGGCCGAAAGAATGATTTCGGAATCAGTCGAACTTAAATAGGATTTCAGTTTCTCAATGGTATCGCCGGTATCAAAGTCGCGAGATCCAATTTTTTCAATAATTTTTAAAATTTCCAGTTTTTCATCTATTGGTAGTCCCAGGCCCATAGAACTAATCTAAGAAATCTTATTGTAAAGGGGAATAAGCTTATCCTTCTGCAAGGTAAAGGTAAAATGTGAAAGTTGGGAAAAATTAGCTGGGCAAAAGGGCTAATTTTTTTGAATTTACTGCTTCATTACAAGGCCCAGATACTTAAAAATAGGTTTATCCCATGCTAATCAGGTCTACCCGCTTTTTATGCGCTTGCTTAGGCTTTTTGATGCTTGATTTTGGGTATGGGGCAGATTCACCCCCTATTCCTATCCCTATCGATTCTACCATACTTCACAAAAGCCTAACTTTCTTCAATGAGGCACAAAATTGGCACATTCAGTTTACGACGGTGGTGAAATCAGAGCTCAGTGGTGAAAGTAATACCTATCGTGGTGATCTTTGGAGTGCTGAAAAGAATAAGTTTCGCTTGAAATTAGGCTCCGATCTCTATGTCTCTAATGGCAAGCACTACTGGGAGTTACACTCTGGGACTAAGCAATTTCTGATCAAAAATTTCGAACAGGCGGAAACAGCACCCGATCAGGTTTTACTCAATTTCATGAAAGCACTTCCGACTTCTTTGGAAAAAATAACGGTCAATAAAAAGAGCCTTTGGAAATTGAAAATGGATCCGCAAAGTGCCCCAGGAAATTTGCAGGCACTTACCGTCTTCTTGTCCTTCGATACAGTTTTACCCGAACGAATGGAAACCGTGGATGCTGCCGACAACAAGGTGAGTTATACTCTGCAAAAGCTGGAAAGGAATAAAAAGGTTTCCGATGATTTGTTTACCCTTAATGCCCCTAAGGGATATGAAACAGTGGATATGCGACTCTAGTCGTGAAAAATTTTTGACTGAAAAAGGAAAATAGGCAATGGCCCAAGAATGTTCTTTTGACATCGTCTGCAAAGTAGATCTGCAGGAGCTCAAAAACAGTGTACAGCATACGCAAAAGGAGTTAAGCACTCGTTTTGATTTCAAAGGAAGTAAGGCTCACCTGGAACTGGAAAAAAATGGAGACGTGCATCTGGTAGCGGACGATACATTCAAGCTTGATCAATTGCGCGAAATGTTTATCGGAAAGTTGGCCAAACGAGGTATCTCACCTCATGCTGCTAAATTTACGGAACCAAAAGCAGCCGGTCATTTGACAGTTGCTCAAAATGCTTCTTTTCAAAATGGACTCGATGCTGAGCGGGTCAAGAAAATTACCAAGCTGATCAAGGATCTCAAGTTGAAGGTGCAGGCAGCAATACAGGGCGATCAGGTGAGAGTCACAGGAAAAAACAAAGATGATCTACAGGACTGTATCGCAGCCATCAGAGCCTCCAATTTTGATTTTGACTATCAATTCACGAACTACAGGTAATGCTTGATAAAAATATCTTTAACCCAATTGCTAATCGGGCTTTCCCTTTTTCTAAGCTCCTCAAATTTCCTATTTGCCCAAAACAATCCCTTAGTATCCAAAACTATTCCGCTCTTTGTATCATCCGACGAACGTTTATGGATTTTCGGGCCTGATTCAACCCGATTTTCCCTTTTCGATCCTTTTCAAGACCCTCCCGACATCCGAGACGGAAAAGTTCCCTCTTATCCCGTCCAGGCGGGAATGGGCAGACGCATTCAAGCCTTAGCCGTATTTAGAAGTCCCTATTTTGAAGGCAAGGAAGGGGGCCGCGATTCATCGATTCAGGGTCTGTATACATTTCAGGCATCCGGAGCCATTTTGGTGGATTCCTTATTTTTTGCTCTCAAAAAAGATCAGTCCAATTCACTTTCCCGAGGTGCAAAATTTGGAGGAATCCAGGTAAGAGATAGCTTGGCCATTCTGGAGGCAGGTCGTGCGGGTTTTGCTTTGCTTTCACTCGGGGTCGAGGGTACAGCATCGCCATTGGCCAATAAAACTCTCCAGTTTTACACCTTGCGCCAGGGCTCAGACACGGCTGAAACTGATATTGTTTGCCAGTTGGCATCGTCATGTGCGATGGATACACTTGTTTCTGCGCGTTCGGAGTCGAACGGCAAGGTCTCTCCCTTGGAGGCCGATTCCGTCAGTGGAACAGTCATTGACAATAGGCAAGCCGACAGCACCTTTCTCTTGATTGCCACCCAGGCTGGACTACGCCGTGGGCTTGCCGGGGGACGCTACTTTCCCTATGTCAAAGCTTTTCCAGATGGAGATTCACTGCCTAGAATTACCAGGATCAAGGCTGATTCTGCCCTTTCTGCAATCTGGGTCTTCACGCCAACCCGATTTTATGTCAGTACCGATGCTGGGTTATCGTTTCACTATCCTCCCAAAGTTCCCAGTGTAACACTCGATCCAAAAGAGGTACTCTCTGGTTTCACCTCTGCCCCTGAACTGGCTTTTTTAGGAGATACAGCATTTATCAATTTTAAACTGAGTCCCCCCGGACTGGTTCAATTTCACTTGGATACAGTCTTAGCAACAGTGGGAGAAAAGGGCAGTCTTTCGGAAGTGATACTCGATAGGCCCGATTCTTTGACAAAGCATAGCGCCGGCCAATTCACCCAAGTGACAGTCATCAAAAAAGCTGAAGCACGAGCTATGGTTTTGGGCACCGATGGCGAGGGACTCTTTTACCGTATCCAACAGAATGGAAAGTGGGGACCGTGGAAACAGGAAAATAAATTGCGTGTCGTCGAAGGCTCGCTAAAAGAAATTATCACGTTTCCGACATTGTTTGATGGTTCCAAGGATGTGCGCTTAGGTTACAAACTTTCCAAGAATGGCAAAGTGACTATTACTGTGTTTAACTATGCCATGGAAAAGGTGAGAGTAATAGTCAATGGTCAAAACAGGCAAGGAGGTAAAAGCAGAAGCGAAGAAAGCGATATCGACAAGTGGGACGGAAAAGATGATAGCGGTCGCTATGTATCAGTGGGAACCTACTATGTGCTTGTTGAAAGTTCCGCCGGTGAAAAGGGCTGGGGAAAGGTCCTGGTGATCCGTGGTAGGGACTAATTCGCAGTTTCGTTATAGTTTTTCTGAAGGCGCGCATTGCAGACCAAGATCCGGGCTTCTGTTTACATTCGTTTTCTGTTGCGTCGCTCTGAGTACTAATTGTAATGGAACTGAAAAAGAAATTATTGGGGGACATGAGGGCTGGTTAGATAGAATGGGCGCTGGAATTCGCGAACTCGGTGCAGGTAATGCGGCCAGCGCTTCAGATGAGGCATTACCGGCTGCTTATTGGAATCCTGCAGCCTTGGCCTATACCACTAAAACAGCGCTTGGCTTTGGGGCCGATGTACGCAGTCTTCAGCGCCATGGGGGAAGTGTTGCAATTCAGGGAAAGGTAGCCGGTCATCTCGGAATGGGAATTGCGTGGGCAGAACGCGGTGACTGGCAAGTGACGGCCTATGATGAAGATGAAACCCCCCTTGGAACAGCCCGTCCGCAAGCTAATGAAGTGTATATCGGACTGGGTTGGAAAACCTCCCGCTATAATAGTTTTGGGGCTTCGCTGCAATGGTATCACTCGACCTTGGACATTGAAGGGGGCAGTGGAGATATCAATCAAATCGGTATTTTCAATGTAGGATGGCTGAAACTCTGGCAGAAAGGCAGATGGAAAACAGCCATCGTTATTCGAAACCTGGGTTTGAATGATAAATTGTCGAGCAACTTCGACTTGACTACCGTAGTGGCTGACAACGCGACAGGTCTCGATAAAACCGGATTTGATTTCCATCCCAAGACACTGATATTGGCTGCTTCTCATCGCCGAAAAATCGGACTGTGGGATTTTGAGTTCTCGGGAGAGCTACTCGATTATCAATTAAAAGACGAGTTGTATGTAACAGATGCCAATTTTCATCAGCAGGGATTTCGGCTAGGTGCCCAATGGTTTTTAAATCCCTGGGCAGAATTTCGCACGGGCTATGATAGAGGCAATTACAGCTTGGGCTTCGGAACGAAATATCCATTGAGCCGTTCGAAAATGATCAGTTTGGATTATGCCGTCTTGGTGGAACGGGAAGCCTTTCTTTTTAATCCCTATGCATTAGGAATCCGGTATTACTTTTGAGAAAGATGTTTAAAAACCTATCAATCACAGGTTTAATCCTGGCCAGCCTAGCCACTATGGTTTTTTCGGTTGAAACCGATCGGCAGTTTGGAGAAGCCAGTTATCAATTTCTGAAAATGGATTTATCTCCTTCCTTAATTGGAAGGGCCTCTGCTGCAGTTGCTTCGGGTTCAAGTGTTAGCGAAAGTGATGTAAACATTGCTGCGGCAGCCAATGATTCTGCCCTGCTTGATTTGAACCGAGCCATTCCCTTTCAGGAATTTCAGGCGCGCGCCTCACAGGTGTGGCTTTCCGTACCACTGCGTTCGTATCACTGGTTAGTAAGCGCCCGTTTTTTGGGTTTCGAGCAGTTGCGCGGTTTTGATTCCGACGCAAATCCAGAGGTCTCTTATGGCGCGCATACTTTAAAAGTTGAAACAGGTTTGGCAGGAAGATCAGGAAAGACAGGCGAGAATGCCAAATGGCTTTGGGGTGCCAGTGTCAGCTATGCAGAAAATAGCGTAGCCTACACTGACTATTCTACGGCCATGCTAAATCTGGGACTCATCTATCGATTGCCATACGGGCTGAGCCTTGGGCTCAGTGGACGGAACATCGATTTTTTCCGTTCCTCGGCTTACTATACCGATAACGAAGCGCCTTTTCCCCCTACTACAGCACAAGCTGGCTTGGCCTGGAAAAGCAGTTTGCCCAAAAATCTGTCTTTGGAAATCGAACTGGATGCAAGGACCCGTAACGACGAAAAAATGGTGCTTCCAGCAGGCTTAAGTATAAAGTGGCAAAACTTGATCACAGGTCGGATGGGCTATGTGCTCTTGGCTGAAGAAGTCGGAATCCAACTTGGTCTTGGAATAAACTGGTCTTTTTTCCGCTTCGACTATGCTTATCAACATCACTCTGTTTTAAGTGCTGCACACTTTTGGAGTCTGGGGATTGAGTATTGATTTAGATCATACCCACTGCGATGGCTAAAATTCCTAATCCCATCGCTATCTTCAGCTGACTTTGGATGGACCGCCAAGCTTGAGGCTTATGCCACAGTTGAAAGGCTAGTTTAAGTAGAAGCATAGCGATCACAACGCCAATTAAGCTAAAACCCCAATGGTAAATTCTTTGTAGCATAGCCCATATCAGTAAAACCACGGTGATTTGTAACACTAAACTAGCCAGTCGGCTGGCAGACCTTAGCCCGAATTCGACTGGAAGTGTCTTGGCACCTTGCTGTGAATCTCCCTCAATATCTTCAATGTCTTTGACGATTTCTCTGGCGAAGGTGCATAGAAAAGCAAAAATGCCGGCAAAAAGCGTGTAATTGGGGATTCGCAAGGCTTCGGGTACATAAATGGCCAAAGCGCAAAGCAGCGCGACAGCTAGGTTTCCAACTAGCGGCATGCGCTTGAACTTTCGGTTATACAACCATAAAAGAGCCCACATCAGACAAAGCAGAATTCCCTGAAAAAGACCTAAATAAAAGGCTAGGCCTAGCGCCACCACGCCAAGCAGGGGATGAACTAACTTTGCGCTGCGAAGCGAAATCTGACCCTTAACCAGCGGAGCAGAGGGTCGATTGATGCGGTCAATAGCCAGGTCTTCGCAGTCATTGTGTATGTTTCCAGAGGCAGCCAGAAGACTTATCGAAAAAAATCCTAACAACCAATCTTGCCAATGCCAGAGCGGGCGATGGGAATTGATTAAATAAAAAGATGAGGGAAATGAGTATTCAGCTTGAGATACACACAGAAAACCCAGCAGTGTTCCCACCCCTGCCATCAGGCTATTGGTTAAACGGCTTAGAACTAGCCAAGCCTTCCATTTTTGCATCACTGGAAATATACTCCGGGCAATGGGAGGGTGTCGCGAATCCTTTTGATTTGCATTTTCCTTCTGCTTCACATTTTCAAACTTTACAGAGAAATAGAGCTTTTCATGATTGATGCCAAAGCCCTTCATTTGGCCTTTGCGGACAGGGTCCTTTATCGTTCCATCGATTTGCAATTGGGAGACAAAGACAAAATCTGTCTGGCCGGGCGAAATGGTTCGGGCAAGAGCACCCTTCTTAAAATTCTTGGTGGTGAAGCCAAGGCTGATTCGGGTATCATCAGCCGAAGCAAGGGATTGCGAATCGGATTTTTACATCAGAGTATGGAAATCGCCCAGGAAAAATCCATTTATGAAGTGGGTTTTGAAGCCTTTGAGGAAGCCGCGTCAGCAGCCAAAGAATTGGAACACTGTCAAGAGGCCTTGACGGGTGGTAATCATTCCCTGGATTTACTCCATCGCATGGACAGCCTACATGATACACTGCTAAGACTCGATTATTACAGTGCTGAGAGTCGCACTCGCCGAATCTTGGATGGCCTCGGCTTTGATCAAGCGGCCCAGAACCGGCTGGCTGGTGAGTTCTCAGGGGGTTGGCAAATGCGAGCGGCTCTGGCTCGCTTGCTGTTACAGAATCCCGACTGTTTATTTCTCGATGAGCCCACCAATCATCTCGATCTTGAGTCGATACTCTGGTTGGAGTCTTACTTGGCTTCTTTCTCGGGTTGTTTTGTGTTAATCTCCCATGACAGGGCCTTTGTCGACCGAGTTTGCCGCTCGGTGTGGGAGATTGTAAACGAAGATTTACAGACCTTCCCTCTACCTTGGGCGAGATACGAAGAAGAAAAGAAAATGCGCATCGAGCAGTTGGAAAAAACCATCGCCAAACAAAGGGATGAGCGCGAACGGCTGGAACGCTTCGTCGACAGATTTAAAGCCAAGGCGAGTAAGGCCTCTCAGGCGAAAAGCAAACAAAAAATGCTGGATAGAATGGAGGAGATTAGTATCGCTCCCATCGCGAAATCCATCCGCTTACAGTTTCCTGAGAGTGCACCCAGTGGCAAATGGGTTTTGCGGGCTTCTAAGTTGGGAAAATCGTTTGGTGATTTAAATGTGTTTTCTGGGGCAGAATTTGAGTTAAGGGCTGGCGAACGCGCAACACTAGTTGGGGTTAACGGAGGCGGTAAAACGACGCTTTTGCGAGTGTTACTCGGCGAAGAAAAGCCCAGCGCAGGACAGGTGGAAATCGGTTACAATGTGAAAGTGGCCTATTTCGCCCAGTACCAGGTGTTAAGTGAGGAAGAAAAAAACTG
>JBBQAD010000452.1:0-3112 GCA_038315885.1 Fibrobacteria bacterium
CAGTGAAGATAGTTTTGATGGGTCCGGAACTTTTGTGAGGTAATGAAGTACAATTGGATAAATGAAAATTTTCCCATTTTAAGTTCCATTCTTTCGGCTGCCAGCTCCATGTAATAAATCAAACAAGGATTCATTGAGATAATAGGATTCTTTCCCGATTTTTTTTTTACTTAGTAAACCAATGCGCGAAATTGCATCGAGGTATTTACGTGCAGTGTTACGGTGAATACTCAATTCAGAAACGAAATGATCAATTTTAGTATAGGGATGACTAAAAAGATGATTGAGAAGATCCTGGCTATAAAGTTTGGGCAGCTCATTCCGCAAAAGCTGCTTTTGTGATTGCATTAACAATTTGATGTTTACTATTAATTTGATGGTTTCTCGGGATATTTTTTCAACGCCATCCAAAATATAAAGTATCCACTCTTCCCATCGCTCTTGCATACGAACAGTTTGAAGAAGTCGATAGTATTCATCCTTATTTTGATTGATATAACGTGAGAGATACAGAATGGGGGAGTCGAGTAGACCTTGTTTGACCAAATAAAGAATGTTTATCACACGCCCCGTGCGCCCATTACCATCATAAAATGGATGGATGGATTCAAATTGATGATGAATGACAGCCATTTTGACCAGGGGATCCCAATCTGCAAGTGAATCGTCGTTGGTAAATTGTTCCAAATTCGACATTAGGGAGAGAATTTCAGAAGCGTTTTGCGGTGGAGTGTATACAATTTCTTCTGTACGATCATTTTTTAAGACTGTTCCAGGGAGTTTGCGGAGTCCTGCCTGATTGTCTTCTATTGTAGATTGAATTTCGAGAATGTCATTGAGTGTTAATAGCCCACTTTTCTTGACCCGATCGAATCCTGTTCGTAAAGCCTTGGCATAGGCATGCACTTCTTTCACAGCTTGAGTAACAAATAATCCAGGTTCACTTCGGTATATCTCGTCGTGGGTCGTGATGATATTTTCAATCTCAGAACTTTCTTTCGCTTCTTGCAGTGCCAAGGTACTCAGTAGAATCTCTTGGTTCGGCATAGAAGACGAAAAACCCTTCAATTCCGCTAAACTTTGGTGTGTAGTGATCAGTTTTTTAAGAATTATTGAGCTTTCCTGGTACTTGATTTGGGGAAGAAGCGATAATTTTGGGCCATTTTGCTGCATTTATGCCTACACATCCTTCAATCTGCACAAGAAAATAGATTTTTCTGTGCAGAAAGGTAAAACGTGCACAAGAAAATGGGGTTTTGTGTGCATATAATCAGAACGTGCCTAAGAAAAATGACATTCGTGTGCAGATGGAAGCGAGGTGCACAAAGCTGAAATGCTTTTCGACGGCTCCTCGACCTTTATTCGACTAAAAACTAGGACCGTAAAACTCGACCGAGAAAACCATGTTTCACCGCAACAAACTTTGCCGTCCCGAAACTGTAAACAGTGGATCACCCAATCCATTGCTTACGTTAACAGTTCCTTGGGATAAATCACTGAACAAAAATGGAGGCTCAGCACCTTGAGGAAGCCTTAACCCAGACTGTGAATGACCCTGATGAAGAATAGTACCCGTTCCCGAACAGGGGTCTACACCAGTTTTTACCAGCACTATAACTGGGTTAGAACTGGTTTTTTGTCCCGATTCTTCTGTAGCAATGGCAATCAGGGCATGGGGGCCTTTATCCAAACAGGTATTAACTTCAAAAGGAGCCTGGTTGGCTGTACCCAAGAGAATGTTTCCATCATAGAAGGCCACCGATTTTACTGATTTGCCGGCTTTCACTGTGCTTGTTATCAAATTTTTAGAGCTGGTCAGGAGTGGTACAGTCAAATCGATTTTTTTGTTATACTCGACCTGCGCCGGGCTTGTGATACTGACAGCGGCTTGAGTTGATACAAACGCTCTCCAGACCCAAGCTAGATACTCATCCGGCATCCAAGAAGCTTTCGAATGATCTCCCGCGTAACTGTCATTGGCTGTGAGCTCAGGAAATGCGCTTTTTGAACTGTCAACATCACTGAGCCAACCCATCGATTCTGTATAGGGTTTTAGTTGGGGGAGGCCTACACTGGTATTGGCATCGGTAGGTAATCGATAAGCTATCGTTCGATGAAAATAGATAAGTGCAAGACCTTCCCAATCCCGTGTGCCATGGTTAGCAGAGCCCCAGTCCACTGCCAAGCCCCACAGTGCTCCCTTCTTTCGATTGGGAATAAACGAAGTGATGATATCGTTGCTTATAGGCTTGCTGGCGCTGTAAAATGTTTCATCTTTTTCAGTGATAGGAAAAAGAGTGGGGACGCCTGCGTTATTGGGCCAAATGCCACAGTGTCCCCCCACGATGGCAATTATGCGGGATGGGTTTTTATCTGCCGTTGTCATTGACCACCAACCGCCTCGGGAACCCCCGAATGTGCACACTGGAAGATTGGCAAATTCAGGGTGACCGCT
This sequence comes from Fibrobacteria bacterium, assembly GCA_038315885.1. GTDB lineage: Bacteria > Fibrobacterota > Fibrobacteria > UBA11236 > JBBQAD01 > JBBQAD01. Next base: position 2,456 of record JBBQAD010000452.1, read on the forward strand.
ATGCGTAGCGAAATTTTGCATGGAGCCGGGAAGGTCGCTGCTAAAATCCCCTCCGCACATAATGGCGAATTCCAATTGGGTGGCATATTCGGTCCATATCACAGAAGTGCCGGCGCTAGTTCCGTTTTGTTGGAGTATGGCTCCCTTCAGTTGTTTTACTTCTTTAGGTATCCAGTATAACTCTCTGGCTTGAGGTTTCATGGAATTTGAAAGAACTCCAATCAGAATGACACTAAGGTAAAGACTAAACTTCATAATAAAAAGTCCCTGCTCTGTAATTTTAAGTAATAAATAAAAGGGAAAATAGCTTCCCTAGCAGGTTTTAGCAGCGAACATTCAGTTAAAATGGAGAAGTCTTAGCCAAGCTACTCTCCATTATACTCCATAAAGCCTAAGATGCCTTCGGTTCCCCAAAAAAGGCGATGTCATGGTTTTCTGGATGTTGTCTAAGGGAATGCTGAATTTCTTCAAGCGCGGAATATAAATGGCTGGAATCTTTAGCATATTCGGCGAGATCATTCCCATCTCCATAGGCTTCAATTTTCTGTATCACCTCTATTATTTTAAGTTGCGCAGGGTCGCTCTGAGGATGAAAAAAACCTTCTGCTTCTTCATCTTTAGGTCTGATTTCTACCAATAGCTTGGCGCATACCAGTT
>JBBQAD010000095.1:0-9421 GCA_038315885.1 Fibrobacteria bacterium
TAATGGGCTGACCACTTCATCAACCTTTGATTTCATCACTTTCATTCGGGTCTGGGCCGGAAGTTTTATGCCGTTTTCGATTCGCTTTCTCATCAGTGTGCAAAGACTCATCAGTTCAGATAGAGCTTCCATGGGGCGAGAGGTGTACCAATAGGCCTTCTCTTCATCAGACTGCTCATTGATATCATTCCCAATTAACCATCCCACCAGACTAACCAGACTCAAAGACTTCGCCTTAGGAATAACAATGGGATCGACAAAAATGATTTCTTTGGGTGCCAGCTCTTTAAACCGGTTTTCAGTGATATAGTAGAGCAGCAAAGGGCAACCAGTTGAGGAACAGGCGAAGCTGATATTTCTATAGCCCTTTTCTTTAAGAGCCGCATACTCATCCCAAATGGGTTTTGCCCAATCTTTCCAAGTGCTTTTTTTAAACGATTCGTAATCCCGACCGTGGCCTCCCAGCAGAACGAGCGATACTCGAAATTGTTGCAGCGAATCAGCAAACTCCTTAAACTCTAGCCATTCGAAGGTTGTAGCCGTAAAGCCATGTATACAAATAACAACTGGAGTATCCAGGTTTTTTGCCAGAGCTTGCTGTGAAACCAAAAACTCGGCGGGATTAACCAATGAAGAATCAATTATGATGGGGCCATCGAGCAGATTATCCTCTGTTACAGGTTCAACCAATTGGCAGCCCAGTATTAGACCAAGAAAGGAGTAACAGAGAAGCCAGAACAAGGCGTGATGCAATCTGTGGTGAAACCTGTTATGCAAGGGAGCGTATAAATGGCGATTACGCAAACAAATTTTTAGTCCCAAAATCTGGCCCCCAGGTTAAAACGCAGGCCGATATGATAAAACAAGGGAAATTGTAAGTCACTTTTTTCCAATACCTGATAGCCTAATCCTAGATCCAGACCGCCCCACTTGGGCACGATATTCCACTGGAAGCCGCCTGCCAAAGCCAAGATTGCTTCGGTTTCTACAAATTCTTGCGCCCACTCGGCAGAGACACCGGGATCATGGTGCCAAATTCCGCTGCGGATTTGCAGATAGGGGTCAAACTTTCGCTGAGGACGAAAATGCAGTGAAGTTGCGATTAAATATTCGTCGATTAAAAATGCCTCTGAATTTAAGGCTGAACCCAGACGGGTGCTGATATAACCCGCCTCAAACTGAATTCGCTCTTTCCACAAGCTGGGATGGGTAAATTCCACCAAAAAACCATTTTCGTAATACAATTCCTGGGTTTTTTGGCTCGCCAATTGAACAAAAAGAGCGGACTTCGAGACGGCTTTTGTATGGACGCATACAACGACATAAACAAATAAAAGATAGGTCCCGAAATTTATTTTGCGCATGAGCGTTAATAATGTTCTTATTTCAAAGCAAAATGGCAAGCAAAATGACAGGAAGAATTATTTTTACTGTCAGCCAAGGAGAACTGAATGCCCAAGGAAAAGGGGACGCTTGAAGATCAAATTTATATGGATCAGCATGTGCTTACCGAAAGTGAGTTGACCCATCGTTTCTGGACTGAGACCCAGTTGGCAGCCCAAGCGTCAAATTTGGAAATTCCGGTTCCCTGTGCAACTGTTATACGTGATTTGATTTTGGTGGGCGTGAGAAAAATGTTTAAGCTAAGCAGAACCAGTGAAACAGACTTAGCTGAAGCCGAAGAAAATTGGAGTCGTTTTGTCGAAGCGATGATTAAAGAAGCTCAGGAAAAAAGCCCCGGTCATCTGCGGGAACACGCTTTTGTAGCTGCCAAAAAGTTGCGGCCCTTATGGCCATTTTGCTAAAGCATCCCATGATTTCAGTGTAACAAATCGTTGCGTAACCAAAGCGTAAATCGGTAGCGTAGCTCTCCCTCCCTTATCCAGGGCGAAGCAGCTTGCAAACTAAACTTGTCTTCCCATTTCGGAAAGAAGGTATCCGCTTTTTTTTCAGCATCAATCTCGGTGAGATACAATCGCTCGCAACTCTTATCTTGCAGGGCCAGTCTGTAGATGCTTTCGCCACCGATCACATAAATATGCGGTGCCCCACGCGCTCTCAAAAGCTGAAGAGCGCTTGAAAAATCCGGGCAATAGCAAAAATCAGCTAAGTCAGTAGGAGAATTATCGTTGTTTCTGGGTTCACTAACAGAAGCACTCAGTATTACACTAAAACGATTTTTGAAAGGTTTGAATTTGGCGGGTATGGAATCCCAGGTTTTGCGCCCCAATATTACACCGTTATAGGCTTCTATCTTAGAATCCGCTTGGATTGCTTTAGCTTGAATAGGTCTTTCATTCAAGGGATGAAGCAGGCTCTTGGCTTCTAGCTCCCTTTTATCTCGCCAACCTCTATCGAGTTGTACACTTTGTTCCACCAAATGGGGGTCAGGCGAAGTCGTAAGAGAAACAAAAAAAGCCATATCTCCCGGAATGCGGTAGAGTAGTTTCTCATTTAGCCCCAAGCCCCGGTTTCGGTCAAGGGCCGCCACCAAACTAAAGCCTCTCATACCTTATACCGCAATTGGGAATTTAATAAAAGGGTGATGCAGATAACTTTGCAATGAAAAGTCTGCAAACTCCAATTCGAAAAAGGCCTTTTTCTGAATGCTGACAGAGGGAAGCGGAAAGACCTCACGCTGCAATTGCTTTTGTAAACCTTCGACATGATTGAGATAAACATGTGCATCACCTAGAGTATGCACCATATATCTAGCCTTTAGATTACACTCCATGGCGACCATCATTAATAGCAAAGCATAGCTAGCCACATTAAAAGGTACCCCCAAGGCCATATCTGCCGAACGTTGATACAGTTGTACATCGAGATTTCCATTGCAGACATAAAATTGAAAGAAAGCATGGCAAGGCGGCAAAGCCATTTCCTCCAAATCTGAAACATTCCAGGCACTGACGATATGGCGACGTGAGTCGGGATTTTTTTTAATGCCTTCGATAACCTGGCTTAGTTGGTCGATGTGACCCTTTGTATACATCCCTGATTGAGCATCCAGCATGTATTTTGGCCATTTGCGCCATTGATAGCCGTAGATGGGTCCTAAATTTCCTGCTTCATCGGCCCAGGCATTCCAAATAGGCGTATATTCTTTGAGGCCATCATTAATATTGGTCGCTCCTCGAATAAACCATAATAACTCTCGAACAACCGCATCGAAAAGAACCTTCTTTGTCGTTACAAGTGGAAAGCCTTCTCGCAAGTCATAACGAGATTGCAGACCAAAGAGTGATAAAGTTCCGGTGCCGGTCCTATCTTCTTTACGTTCACCTTTTTCAAGAATCAAACGTATCTGTTCTAGGTATTGCTTCATTTAAACTGCTTCATTTCAATTCCCAATCACCGCATCTGTCAAAACCAAATGAAGGGATCCCCAATGGGATTTCCGCTCAGCTTATCCTCGGCCATGCACATCCTTTAGCTTTGCCTCTCGCGCAGCAACAACTGCTGGGTCAAGTCGAATATGTAACTCGCGCAGCTGCTTGTCGCTGACTTCACCTGGGGATCCCATCAACAGATCCTGGGCTTTTTGGTTCATAGGAAATGCAATGATTTCACGAATGTTAGTCTCTCCCGAGAGTAACATGACTATTCTATCCACTCCCGGAGCGATGCCACCGTGGGGAGGTGCACCCAACTTGAAGGCCTTGATCATGCCGCCAAATTTTAAATCGACAATTTCAGGTCCGTAGCCGGCGATTTCAAAAGCCTTATACATGATTTCAGGAATATGGTTTCGCACCGCACCGCTTGAGAGCTCAATTCCATTGCAAACGATGTCATACTGATAGGCCAAAATATCCAATGGATTGTTTTCCAAAAGAGCCTGTAAGCCGCCCTGTGGCATCGAAAAGGGATTGTGGGAGAAAATCACCCGACCTGATTCCTCGTCGTATTCAAACATGGGAAAGTCAACAATCCAGCAAAAGCGAAAACTGTCTTTTTCGATCAAGTCTAAGTCTGTGCCCAATTTGACTCGCACCTGCCCTGCAATTTTGGCCGCACTGGCTTCTTTGTCACACACGAAAAAGACTACATCTCCACTTGTTATTTTACAGGCTTCGCGAAGCTTTAGCATATCACTTTCATTCAAGAATTTTGCGACCGGGCCCTTAACTGTATCATCAGAAAAAACCAGATAGGCCAAACCCTTCGAGCCAATCGATTGCGCATATTCCACCATCTTGTCAAAAAAGCTGCGTGGGCGACTGGAGATGGCTTTTACGGGAATAGCTCGAACCACTGCTCCTTGCGTGATGGCATCGCTGAAAGCCCGAAAACCGGATCCCTGAAAAATGGTGGTCACATCTAGCATTTCAATGGGAATGCGCAAATCCGGTTTGTCACTCCCGTATTTTAACATTGCATCACGATAGGCAATACGAGGGAATGGTGCTGAAGTCATATTCCAGTTTGAGTTTTCAGTAAAAACTCCTTGCATCACGTCTTCGAGCACGGCAAAAATATCGTCTTGTGTTACAAAGCTCATTTCAATATCAAGCTGATAGAATTCACCAGGTGAGCGGTCAGCTCTGGCATCTTCATCACGAAAACAAGGGGCAATTTGAAAGTAACGGTCGAAACCTGATACCATTAACAATTGCTTGAATTGTTGCGGCGCCTGGGGTAGCGCATAAAAATTTCCAGGATGGATACGGCTAGGCACCAAAAAATCACGAGCCCCTTCAGGTGAACTGCTGGTTAAAATGGGAGTCTGAAATTCCATGAAACCGTGGTCAATCATACGGCGGCGTAGGCTAGCGATAATTTTCGAACGTCTGACAATGTTTTGATGGATACGCTCGCGGCGCAGATCCAAAAAACGATAGCGAAGGCGGGTATCTTCGGGCCCATCTTCAGTGCTATCGACTTGCAATGGGAGATTCTCGGCAACCGATTGTATCACGATTTCATCGACCACCACTTCAATTTCTCCGGTCTGCATTTTGGGATTAATAGTAGTGGCCTCACGGGCTACGACTCTGCCGGTCACAGTGATTACACTTTCATACTTAAGTTTAGAGGCCTGCTCAAAAAATGGTTTTTCGGGATGAAAGACGATTTGTGTAACACCATAGTGGTCTCTTAAGTCGATAAAGAGCAGATTCCCATGATCGCGTTTTCGAAAAACCCAGCCAGAAAGACGTAAACTTTGACCCACTTCTTCGATGCGGGCTTGATTGCAAAAATGACTGCGATAGGGATGCATAACCACTCTTCCATGTTCAAAGGCTCATTAATATGAAATGGCCGGAAATTCCCAGCTACCTAGCCAGGCGTTTTAAGCGCCCAAATAATAATGAATTTATGAGGCTAAGGGGTTAAAAAAGCCTAGTGATGCGCTTGAGGCGGTTCTTTGGGAGCTAGTTCATGGGTCCCATCATCGAAAGCCAAGCCCTCAGGCGTCCAAATTATGCTGCGAGCAATATCGGCAGCACCCAGCTCGCGATTAAAACCGTACATATCCAAGTAGGCATCTGAAGCGCTTTCAAGCACCTTGAAACGGCCGGGAAAGCTCACGGGCTGTACGATTTCTTTGCTGACCTTTTCGATTTGAGTTTCAACAAACTCAATTTTTCGTTTCATAGCCGTGTACTGCTCAATAGCCGTTTTAACTTCGTTTTGCGAACGCGGCGACACTTGCGCTCCCATTTTCTCAATCATCGCCCTCAGCGACTTAATCCGCTTTTCTAAGGGTTCCATGGCTTGCAACATTTTTTCTTTTGTCTTCTTAAAATCACCCAATTTCTTGCTTAATAATTCTGTCTGTCGGTCGACAATAAAAATTTGGGTAGGGCTCGACTCCACCCCGACCTGTGCTAATGTTACGGTATTATAAGCAGTTAGTTTGCCGGTACAGACCAAGCAACCTTTAGATGAAGCATCAATATTTTCTGCCCGCACAATACAGTTTCGTATTCCTTTTTTGACAAACAAGGTTCCTTCACATTCGATATTGGCATCTTGCGCAAGGGTAAGGTGAATATCTTTTTTCGCAAAAATATAGGCCTTACCGTGACCAAATATTCCTTTTTGGATTTCGACTTTTCCGTTCTTAGAAATAACTTTAGCGCTTTCTACTTCGCCCTCTATCTTAATGTCACCATCGGATTCTACGGCAAAATCAGGCAATACATTTCCTGTAATAAGCACGTCACCTGAATACTGAATGTTGCCAGTTTTGTACCCCACATCACCTACTACGATATAGAGTAAGCCAATGCCGATACGACCTTCATCGCGATAGAGATAGCCTCCCAACTTCGCCTTAAGGCTAAAACCATCTTCAGAAATTTCAGTATTCTTACCACAAGGCAAAGGAAAGTCGAGACCCATGCCAGCGGGAATTTCTTCACCGTAGACATTCATTCCCGGTTTCCCCGCGGTAGGAGGATGCTTAACGGCAATCATCTTTCCGGCTTCTATTTGAGTCATGGTATGCAAATTTTTAAAGTCAGCTGTTCCATCGGCCAGTAACACAGGTCTCGCATCGGGATCAATTCGTACCAGCTCTTCTATTTTTGCATCCTTACCAACTGTAGGCGCACTAGCACTTGCGATTTGAATATCTTCGTTGAACCTTTTCTTCTGAATGAGATCCGATACCAGTCCCCAATTGACTCCGTGACTAACTCCCTTCTTGCGCAATAAGTATTCAATGTCTGAGACTTGCCAGCTTACTTCGCTTTGCTCAATCTTCGAGCTAAAGTTCACTACGACTTTTTCGGGGCGAACCGAGATCTTGATGAAATCTTCTTTATCGGGATTAAAGCGCTGAAAATGCTTACCGGCAAACTCGGGCTTACCCCGGCCATTCCTTAGAATTTCCTTGATTCTATCCGCATTGTAATTGACGATGTATTCATTATCCAGCTCGCGGCGCATAACCTCAAAATCCACAACCTGGGCGGCTTGGGGAGAAACAGTGAGGTACATCCCATCGGATTTCACCTCCCAAACTATGCCATCGGTATTTTGCATTTAAGTCTGACCCTTGAGAAAGTATAGAGCTGGGTAATTAAAATATGCAAGTATTTATTGACTTTATCTGGAGCTAATGACCAACTTGTGACATCTATCACCTAGGCTTCACGACATTCTATTGAAAGAACAGCATCTATTAGGTGTGTGATTAAAATCACTTTATCATTGTATGTAACTCAATCGAGTCTAAGAAATTTTCATTTCCGATCAATGTAACTCTTATGATTAAATAAATATTGATAGTCTTGGTGCTTAGCCTCGATGGTATCGGCTTCTGCGAGTATTGCTTGCAATCTTTCAAATGCTTTCTGTGCACCGTTTGAGTCCCCCATTTTCTTGTGCAATTCCAATACTGTTTGGATGCCGTCACCGTTATTCTTTAGAGCAGGTGAGAAGCAAGAAACGGGAATATCTTGACCAGATGGGATTTTTTTGAAGGCTGTCGTCATAAATTCTGGATAAACCTCTCGGTTTAAAATCACATTGGGCATTCCCAAGTAGGGTGTGACCAGCTTTTGTTTGCCGAATAAATAGGTTAAAGCATCAAATCGCGCACAGATAATCAAGGGAACAGCTTTTAAAGCAAGCTCCAAAGAAAATGTGCCCGGACAACAGAAGGCAATTTGAATGGAAGACTCATCAATTTCTTGAGGCGCAATCAGACGAATATGCACATTTTGTGGAGTGCTTTTTTGTTTCGAGAGCTGTTCTAAAAGTCGAGTGAGCTGATTTGCAATAATTTGCCGAAGAAAGTCGGGACAAACAATCAAGACATTTTGTGGTGATGAATGCCATTCTTTTTTAGCTGAAACGTTCCCTGATGCATCGATAGACTTCTCAAAATACTTAATAAAGCCTAGAGCCTGTTTGATCATCCAGGGCAGATTTCGCTTGATGAGACCAAGCCGACTTCCAGGGGCTAAGAGAATACTATTCTTTGATTGAACAGACTCCAGATTGCTTAGTGATACAGTTTTCTTAACACTCGCTTTTGCATTCTTTTCTGAATCATTTGCTTGGTGGTGCAGAAAATGGCCTTGCACAACTGATGCAGCCTTATTGTTATACTCCAAGGCTTCGAAGGGGTAGAGAACCTGCACTGAAACTCCCGTAAATAGTGCACTACGTGCTTTATTCCGGTAAGCCCAGAGCTGTGGAGGAGAGATATAGTGAATAGGTATTTCTGATTTCTTTCCCCACTTCAGAAATCCCAGGTTCATACCAGGATAATCAACCAGCAACATGGCCTTTGGATGGGAATAGTTCAAATAACGCAGCACTCTGCAGTATATCCAAAGCAGCTGCGGAATCGAAATGACTACATCACAGATTCCATTTTTCGCCAAGACTTTAAATGGGGAGAGTGTCTGCAATCCCTGTGCTTGAGAAAGCGGCCCTCCCAAACCCCGGAAAGCATACGAGTTGCCATTCCCCATTTGTTCAAGTACCTGGGCCAAAATGGCATCCCCTGAAGGCTCACCAGCCGAGGCAAAAATCCAAGGCTGAGAAGTTGATCTTTTGTGATTAGGCCATAGTGACAAGCGCTTAGTTCCCAGTCTGTAACTCTGAAATCGAAATGTCCCATAAATCATCAATTAGCGTCGGATTGAAAAGCCTGGGCAAGCAATTTTCAGCATGACAATAGCCAAGTTGAGAAAAAAGCAGCGGTACTATGGACGTGCTAGACTGTAACCTGGCAAGCGGTGAAAGACTTGAGGCTGTATATAAATCAATATTCTTGTGGGAATCCTGATCGCGAATCCAAAAAGTTTTCCAGGCTAATTGATACGCTGGCCAAAGATTGTGTATATGATCATCCACAAAGAAAATTTGGCTTAATTTTCCATGCGTCTTTACAAGAGAGGCTTCTATATCAGAGTAACACTGGGGTTCAGGTTTTCCTCGCCAGGCGTTAGATTCAATATCAAAAATATCGCGAATGTACTTCTCTAAGCCCATCGCCCTCAAGCCCATTTCGACCCAATCGCGGCGGGCATTAGTGAATACATAAATTGGAATGCTGATCTGATCGAACCACTCTGAAAGTGATTTGTTAACCAAGGGCAATGAACCTGTAGGAACCTGGTGAATAAAGTCATAATATTCCTGGTGATTTACTTGATAAGTCTCCCTTAATCCGCGTAAAGTCGTGCCGTAACGGGCACAAAGTTCTTGTCGAATCGAATCAGCTTGTTCAATCTCTACCTTCAGATTCTGGCTTACAAACAAGGTGATACGCCTGTCCAATTCTGAAAGTGTTACGGAGCCTCTGGGATAAAAGGTTTGATCATAGTCGAGTAGCAGAATATTGCTCACTAGCTTAAACATCTTCCTGGCTGTCAAAAAATCCTGGTGTTCGTCCGCAAACTTGCCATAAAACCTTTAAAGTAAAACCCCAGAGTCGCTCACCTTCAACTTGAAC
>JBBQAD010000467.1:0-2926 GCA_038315885.1 Fibrobacteria bacterium
CGAGTGACAGTCTCCTGCGCAGAAAAATTGATTCACTGCATCTTCACTTTTCACCCTCTTTTAAACCTAACCAAATACCCCCAGCTTCTGCTGCACTCGATTCCAATGTATTCAAAAGCTTGGATTCTCTCGGCTTAGGGCATCCCTACTTTGCGAAATCCTTTGCTGAGAAACTGGAAGCAGCCAGGCAAAAATATGTAACAGAATTTAAAATGTTGGCTCCTGCCTTAGCCAAAGCCTACCGATACAAGGCCTTTGAAGCTTTCAATGGAAAGTATACGGTGGAAATCGGAGATATCATCGATTTGGAAGGGAATTTTCCCCAAACTTATGGTCTCACCTTTTATCCGGAGGGAAATCGTCCCGAAACGCGGATGGTGCAAGAGAACGATTTTATAAGTGGTACCAAACTCGATTCTTTGGGCAAACCCTATGGTGATTCTATTCGTAGCAGTTTGAGTGATTCAACCCTGTTTAACTATGCCAGGGATGTTGAGAAGGGAATCAAGATTACCTGCTTTCATGAGTTTTATCATGCGGTCCAATTGAGCTATTCAGATTTCCGCTTTCATGTCTGGTATGAAGCCGGAGCTGTGGGAATGGAGATCTTAAACGCTCCCGAAATTCCTGATTACCTGCAATACTTGCCCAGTTTATTTCGAAATTATAATCGGGTGGGCTTGCTAGAGCTAAACGATCCTCTGCATAACTATGCCTTAGGCACATTGGTTACATTGATGCGGCATTACTTAGGTGAAGATTTCGATGCTGCAGTTTGGGCGGAACTTAAAAGTAATGGCAACAAAATAGGTCCAGCTCTTCAGAAAGTTGTGGATTCAAAATCCACTAGCATGCAAAATCTCTTGGCCTATTACGGTGCCTGGATGCTGGAAGCCAGACAGGGAAGTTCGGGCAATTCGCCAGTCTTATGTGAGGCCCAATCATTGTGGCCAAGGCTTAACGCAAGCAGTCTAAAGACTCCCAATGATACAGTTACACTCCATCCTTATGGCTTTAATATTATGGAAATCAACTCCAACTTTAAAAAACCTTTTTTACAGTTGAAAAGTCAGGCAGAAAAAATAGCTGCCCTAAGACTGCCTGCAATGGGAGATTTTGGACCTGTTGCATTAAGTACTCAGGCAATTGAGTTTAATGCCGACAGTGGTCACAGCGTTTACTTGATCTTGTCAAATGGCAAGTCCCTATTGTCTTCCAGTGTAACAGTGAATGTGGTTGATCTAGGTACATCCGTATTGGCCTATCCCAACCCGATATCCCTCTCCTCAGGGCAGAATTTGTCGGTCTACTTTCCGGTCGACGATCAGAACAGTGTAATGGGTATTTTTAACGAGTATGGAAAAACAATCAGGGGAATCGGCCTCGCCGTCGATGCAAAAAAGCTTAGCTGGGATCTCAAGAATCAACAGGGACAAAGGGTTTCACCCGGTGTTTATTATCTACGCAAGGGTCAAAAATTGCAATCGGTATTGATACTAACGGAATAAGCCTTATTTAAGGGAAATCATTAAGCAAACTATCGGCTATAAAGAATTTTTTGGCGGAGAGAACCGATAGCCCTGGCCATGTACCGATTGAATAATCTTTGGATTTTTGGGATCAACTTCAAAAATGCGTCGCAATTGAACAATAAAATTGTCAACAGTTCTACTTTGAATGTATTGCTCAATACCCCAGACCTTTTGTAGAATTTCTTCGCGGCTTACCACTTCTTCTTTTTTTTCCCACAGCAATTTCATGATCATGGAGCCTTTAAAAGACAGAGTTACTTTTTTGCCTCTGACTTCGGCATCAAAGGTTTCGAAATCAATGCTACAGTCGCCAAACTGGGCCTTTTTTATTTTTCCACTGCCGTCTGAACTCAGCCAAGCGCGATTTCGCAAGAGGGTTCGAATTCTTGCCATTAGTATATGCAAATCAAAGGGCTTGGTGAGATAATCATTGGCTCCATGATCGAGGCCTTCGATTACATAATCCTTTTCATTGCGAGCGCTTAAAATCAAAACGGGCACACTTAAACTTTCTTTGCGAATGTCACTCAAAACGGCCATACCGTCAATACCTGGCAGCATCCAATCAAGTACCACCAGGTCTTGCTTGTTTTCATGGTACGCTTTTAAACCCGATTCACCATCGCGGCAAGCTGTGACCTCGTAGCCTTCATCGCGTAGGTTATATTCCAGACCCACCGCTAAGTTTTCATCGTCTTCGATTAACAGTATATGGGTCATTTTGTTAGCGGAAGCCGAAGTGTGAATTTGTTTCCAAGCTCATTTTCACGATGATTAACCATAATCTGTCCTTTATGTAATCGAGTGATATAGTGAACAATATACAAGCCCAATCCCGTACCGTTATGACGGCGGGTTTCTAAATTGGGAATGCGAAAAAATCTTTTGAAAATTTGCTTAAAATATTTTTTTGGGATAAGCGTGGCTTCGTCTTCAATGTGATACTCCAGCCACTTATCCTCCACAGATATGGACAGCTTTGGGGCTTTGCCATTGCTGTATTTTTCTGCATTGACCACCAAGTTGGTCAGAGCATATTCAATTAAGACCGGGTCAGCATGAATCCAAGCCTCTTTTTCCTTGGAAGCCAACGCAAGGGGTCGCGTCCAAGATTTCGCAAAGTTTTCAAAAAAGTTAACTGCATTAAGATGCCTCATGTCAAGAGGCAATTGCCGCCGTTCAATTTGCTGCAATTTAAGCAAATGATCTACCAGAAGATGCATTCTGTCACAGTCACGCAAAAGCAGTGAAACAAAGTGCTCGCGTTGCGATTCAGGAACATTTTTCTTTTGCAGCGTTTGGCCAAACATGCGGATAGAGGCGATGGGTAGCTTAAGCTCATGGGTCATCATGTTAACAAAACTTTTTTGCTGATGCCGAAAGTAGGCCCCGCG
>JBBQAD010000235.1:0-5953 GCA_038315885.1 Fibrobacteria bacterium
AACATCGATACAACCGGGAGAAAATACGAACTTTGCCTATGCGGATTCGAGCTCAAGCTATGACATTTATTTTGGACACCCCCTCTTCGAGTTATTCACAGGAAAGGCTGCCTTCCATTTACGTCAAAATCGTTTTGATGATGCCTCAATTCAACCCGATCCCATTGTCAGTGAGTTTCTCAAAGGAGAAAATGGCAGTGGTTTAGCGATGAGGGGACTTAGTGATAATTGGAATGATTATGTTTTTCATTTAGGCTTTGGACGAGATAGTCGCAACAATGAATACATTACAGTTTCAGGCTCGAACTTGAGTTTTGATTGGGCCTATCATTTGACAGAGCAAGCACATGATTTTCATCAGTGGAACACTCGATGGACTAAATACTATCGCCTTGGCAAGGATAAATATGAAATTCCGGTTAAAGGGGGCATGAAGCTGAGCAATCTCGATCTGGAGAAAATGCTCAAAAATTTAGAGTATGAATCGATTCGCTCCCAATTGTTTAACCGCAAAGTTGTTGTCTTGCAACTCACCGCAGCTCAGAGTTACGAATTACCCGGTCAGCATGCGCCGCTATACGCTCTTAACTCCATTGGAGATGAGTCTCCATTAAGAGGGTATCCAGGCAGTCGCTTTAAAGATTGGACCACAGCTGCTATTAGTACTGAGTATCGATTCCCCATTATTCGGTTGGTTGATGGAACCATTTTTAATGAATACGGGTGGGCTGCTTCAAAGTTTAGACAGATAAAACCCTGGGAGCCTTATAACTCATGGGGTTTTGGAATTCGCGTCAGACGTAGTGATATCTTTCTTTTTAGAGCACAGCTGGGTTTTCGCACAGATGGAATTCGGGTCAACCTGACGGTTGACCCCACCTATTGAAGATTTTTAATTGCACCAAAAATGGGGCAAAATAAAAACCTCAGGCAAACAATTGGACCCCCCTATTCTAATTCTCTGCAGCAAAGAGTTCGAGTAATACTGGTAGGTTGAGTTCTGGATAAACGGGAAATTGTGAGAGTAATGTATCTACTCGTGAAAGGGCCTCGACCTTCACTTTTTCATCCAATCGATATTTTTGTTTACTGGTTTTTCCAGAATTTGCTCCAGAACTGATCAAATCTGGTTTAGTTGCGCTTACGACGCTGTGAATAATGCCAGCAATTTCCTGCATTTCAGCCTCACCCATCCCTAGAGTTGTAACGGCTGGTGTACCGATACGCAATCCACTGGTGATAAGGGGGCTTTCGGGATCAAAGGGTATCGCATTTTTATTTAGGGTTATGTTACATTCGGTTAAAGCGCCAGCGGCCTGTTTTCCTGTTAATCCAAAATCCCGGACATCAATTAAAAGCAAATGGTTATCTGTTCCACCACTGACCACCTTTAAACCAGAATCCATGCAAGCCTTTGCAAGGGCCCTTGCGTTGGATGCAATTTTTTTGGCATAGGTTTTAAACTCAGGTTTGTTCGCTTCAGTAAAGGCGATGGCTTTAGCTGCCATCACATGGGGGAGAGGACCACCCAATACAAGTGGGCAACCCTTGTCCATATATTCTCCAAACTCCTTGGTGGAGAGTACCATTCCACCTCGGGGGCCTCGCAGAGTTTTATGCGTAGTCGTTGTAACAACATGGGCATGAGCAATGGGATGATAATCGCCTTCAAATACATTTCCAGCGACAAGGCCAGCGAAATGGGCCATGTCAACCATCAGTACCGCGCCTACAGAATCGGCAATTTGCCGCATTTTTTTGAAGTTTATAGCTCTAGGATAGGCACTGTATCCAGCCAATAAAATGAGGGGTTTAACCTCTTTAGCCTGTGCCTCAATTTCACTGTAATCCAACAAACCATCTTTTGGGCTGACTCCGTAACTGTAAGATTCAAACATTTTACCGGATACGTTTTGACGATAACCATGGGTTAAATGACCGCCCGCAGATAGGTTAAGGCCCAGCAATCGTTGGTTTCCCAATTGCCTGCGGATTTTTTCCCAATCCTCATGGCTAAGTTTGCCAGGATCTTTTTCTCCATGGAGATCAAGTGCCGGAACTTGAATGCGAGCTTGGATAATTCCCCAAAAGGCCACCATATTGGCATCTGCACCACTATGGGGCTGCACATAGGCGTGTTCTGCGCCAAAGAGTTTACAAGCTTGTTCACATGCGTAAGCCTCGATGGCATCAATATTTTGGCATCCTTCATAAAAACGTTGTCCGGCAAAACCCTCTGCATATTTATCGGTGAGCAAATTTCCCATCGCCAATTGGGTCGATAGTGAACAGTAATTTTCGCTGGCGATTAGTTTGAGATGGCTGCGTTGGTCTTTCAGTTCGTAAACAATGCTTTTGGCAATCTCCGGCACGACTTCGGCGACTTTAGCCAAATTGGCCACATATCCAAGCATCCCCAAATCAATTTTATCTAGTGATACAGACTGTAAATATTTCTGAACGGGTTTCATGGGCAGATCCTCCTGGCCTATAGCCTAGTGTGAATCCTGCCGCCCAGGCGCGCGACGCAGGACGCTTTACTCCCCGGTGGTCTTTCCACCTGAAGCGCCAGTTGCACTGGAAAAAATAGTTTCGCGGGACAAGGAATTGAGAATTTCACAGCAATTTATGCAAGAAGAAATGGGTGAAGACGCTTTCAGCTTAAAAAGAAAACCGAAAGTGTAAAGGCGGTTCAAACTGCCGGAATCGGCTTTTCATTTACTTTTAGCCAATACGAACCCAATTGGCGAACCGCTTCTGAAAATTGACCGAAATCTACCGGTTTTGTGACATAGCTGTTCGCGCCTGATGCATAGCTTGCGGCCACATCTCGCTCTTCCCGGGAAGATGTAAACATCACAACCAATAAATGGCGGGTTTTTTCATTGGTGCGAATTGCTTTTAAAACTTCCAAACCGTCTAGTTTTGGCAATTTCAGATCGAGTAGAACTAATTGGGGAAGGTGATTGACATTGCGACTGCTATGACTGCCTTGACCAAACACAAAATCCAAAGCGTCGGCTCCATCGCGAGCGACCTCAATTTTTGCATTCAAATGACATTTCTGGAGCGAACGAAGAGTTAAGGCTTCATCGTCAGCATTATCTTCGACTACCAAAATAAACTTGTCATCCATGGAATTCTAAATGTACCCCTTATTTTAAATGTTGGAAAGCAATCCGTTGACCTCAATGCTTCCGGGTCTATATAATGGGCATTCCTACAGGAGATTATTATGGGCGCTGCGCTAGTTAAAGTTGAACATGTTAATCCTTTTATTTTGGCTACCAAAGAAACCTTTTCCACTATGGTTAATATGGAGGTGAAGCCGGGTAAAATCCAATTGAAACAAGGCTCGGGTCTTAGTTTTGATGTTTCAGGCATTATTGGTTTGAGCGGCGACGCTAAAGGTACTGTATCCTTAAGTTTCACAAAGGATTCTGCCATTCAAGTAGCGTCATCCTTTGTGGGTGAAAAACTGACAAGTCTCGATGACAGTGTGGTAGATGCAATCGGCGAGTTGGCCAATATTATTGCCGGAGCTGCCAAGCAACATTTACACGGCTTTAGTGTCAACATATCGCTGCCTTCGGTCATTTTAGGTAGCCAACATGAATTGAAAGATCCTAAAGATGTAATGGCGATGGTTCTTCCCTTCGATTCACCGGCGGGAATTTTTCATCTAGCCGTCGCCTTAAAAAGCGCTGATTAAGTCGACCAATTATTCGCCTTAAGTTTTAGCTCGATAGAGTTTCCCGCTCGCTATAATTCTATACTAACCCGCCATGTCACGGGTACCTGATTCTTATAGAAATATTGCCATTTTGGCCCATGTAGATGCGGGGAAAACCACAGTCTCTGAGCGCCTTCTTTATTTTAGTGATACAATCATAGAAATGGGCGAGGTTGATGAGGGCCTTGCCACTATGGATTACCTCGAAGAAGAAAAAAAACGAGGTATTACAATTGAAGCCGGTATCGCCTCCTATGTCTGGAAAAACTGCAAAGTCACCTTTGTAGATACCCCCGGACATGTTGATTTTGGTGTCGAAGTTGATTTTGCGCTCCGTGCCGTTGAAGGGGTTGTACTAGTACTATCGGGTGTCAACGGAATTGAATCCCAAAGTCTACAGGCGTGGGAAAAAATCCAGCAGAATAGAAATATTTCACTTGGCCTAATTAATAAACTCGATGTAGCAGGTGCTGATTATCAGAGGGTGCTGCAACAGGTGACGACTACTTTTGCTGTTCAACCCTTTCTGATGACTATTCCAATTTATGCTGACAACCAACTCGATGGGGTAGTCGATGTTTTAAATCAACTCGCCCTCTATCGTTCGATGGAGAATCCCCGCAAACTGGTGAAAGGAGAGATTCCTGAATTCTTAAGTGAAACATATTTACAAGCACGTAAGACCCTATTGGATATTGCTTCCCAACACTCTGATACAGTCATGGAATTGTATCTTTCAGGAGATGAAATCCCATCTTCTGAACTGTTAGCCGGACTTCAGAGAGCTACACTAAGCCGACAATATCTTCCCATTTACTGCGGGGCAGCCTTAAAGAATGTTGGAATGCGACAGCTAATGAATGGCATAAACGCCTTTTTGCCTCAACCTATTGTTACACCCGAGTTGGAAAAACATATGGGTGTTGTGGTTAAAATCCGGTTCTATCAGGACATGGGAAAAATATATCTCGTAAAGGCGTTTCAAGAATGGGTCGTCAATGATTTGGAGATAGAGTGCATCTATCAGGTCATGGCCGAATCGCTTCGCGAAACTGAAAAAGCTCTTAAAGGAAGCATTGTTGCCATTCGTTCAAAACTGCCGTATTTAATCGGAGATTTTATTCGTCAACAGGGAGTCAGCCATCGCAATTTGACGAAACAATATGAGCCACTTTTACAGGCTCGTTTGGAGTTGAAAAACGCTGAAGACTACGATAGAGTAAATCGCCTCCTGCTTGAATTGGCCGAGAGCGACCCCTCTATATCAGTCAAGGCAGATAGTGAAACAGGCGCTTGGATATTGTTCTCTGTGGGAGAGTTACAATTGGATGTCTTCTGCCGTCGGCTCAAGACCGATCATCAATGTGACTTAAGTATCGGCCAACCCAGGGTCAAATATGAAGAGCGATTGAAACACCACATTAATGGTATTACAAATCGATTGGTATGGAATAACACGGAAGTGGAAATTGAATTGAATTTTGGAGCCCTGCAAAATGATAGAGGTGGCGAAAAAAAGGCCGAAAAGGAAAACATTTTAACCACTGAGATTTTGGATAAGGAATCTGAGACCTTTTTCGCATTGGACTCGGCTTTTCAGCAGTTTTGCCAGCAGGGGGTATGTGGATATGGTTCCATATTTGGTTTGGAGTGCCATCTAGTCAAGTTCAGTTTTTCTTCTGACAAGCCGGCCCTGCCCTCTATCTACAAGTGCTTTACCGATGCCCTCTCCCTTCATCTTATTTGTAGTGAATTTGAATTATTTGAACCTATCATGCGCTTAGAAGTCATCTGTCCAGAAGAGTTTTGTGGATCGGTACTGGCTGATTTGGCCTCAAGAAACGGCATGGTTCGCAAGCTGGATTCAGATGGTTATAACTCCATCATTTCCCTAGAGATACCCTTGGAAAGCACTTTTGGATATACTACCTTGCTCCGCTCGTTAACAAAAGGGCGAGGCGTTTTCGTACTAACCTACGAAAAGCACGGGCAAATTAAGACCCGAGTCTAGGACCCTCTAGACTGAAAAGACAGAAAACTATGGTACTGTGGAGCCGAAAATTCCACAGAAGGATTAGGGAAAGATGGGTAAGGAGAAGTTTCAGAGAAATAAGCCTCACGTCAACGTAGGCACGATTGGTCACGTCGATCACGGAAAGACCACACTCACAGCAGCGATAGCCACCATTTTGTCGAAGCAATTCGGCGGTGAAGCACGCT
>JBBQAD010000192.1:0-6935 GCA_038315885.1 Fibrobacteria bacterium
CAGTAGAAAAGGGTGCCCAGCTTATATCCTTGAGCGTTGGCTATCGCTTTGATTTCGATGAAGCTAGCGATTATCCCAATGAATGGTTAGATGGTCGAACACGGCCTTTGTCGTTAGCTGTACTAGGGGCTGCTCGCCGAAACTGCTTGGTGATTGCGGCGATGGGCAATGAACAAAACAATCATGGTCCCATGGCAACTGTAGTAAGTCCAGCAGATGCCGATAGTATAATTTCGGTGGGAGCCTATAATTCTTCGCTGACGGGCCGCGCTAGTTTTTCATCAATTGGTCCTAGTGCGGATCAGCGTTTAAAACCCGAGATTTCAGGGCCTGGTCAATCTGTCCCAATAGCCAATACCTTTGTTGACAGTGGAGTTACAGACGGAGACGGAACCAGTTTTGCAACTCCAATGGTCGCTGGAATTGCCGCCTTGATCTGGCAATCGCAGCCAACGGCCTCCGCACAGCAAGTTCGCCAGGCCATTATGCTCTCTGGCACTCTGGCTGCTAAACCCAACGACAGTCTTGGCTATGGTTTAGTCCAGTCTGTAAAAGCCATGGATCAATTATCAAAAATTCTAGGGATGCCGGGAGTCTTTATATCGTATGCCTGGCGAGGGATTTATGCTGATGAATATACTCGCAAAGCAATAAGCAAAACGAATCGCAAAAAAAATAGTATTTCACTTGGCGAGCAAGCTAAGGACTTTTTGGGCCGAAGTGTTTCAACGGACAATGAACAGTCTCAAATTTATCTGCTTCGAAAACCCCTGAGTCCCTAATGGCCAGTTTTAAGTGCTTTTTCTTTGGTATATCAGTGTTACTCTTGCTCAATGGCTGTGTCTTTGATACACAAACGCAAACAAAGCTTAACAGTGAAAATGCTGATACCTACCAGGTGTTGTTGACGTATCCCAACGGAAAAATTCGCAGTCAAGCCAACTATCTTGATTCAATGTTAGAAGGGCTTTACCAAGAGTGGTACAGCAGTGGTACATTAAAGTATCGCGTTAATTTTCACTCTGACCTTCGTACGGGTGCAGAAGAAGCTTGGTATGAAAATGCTCAACTGAGTTCGCGAGTTTTATGGCGAGGTGGACAACGCGACAGTTTGGCAGAATTATGGTTTTCCGATGGAACCCTGTTCAGCCGTGTGGAATATCGGCTGGGTCAAAAGCATGGTAGGGCACAGGAGTTTCACCTAAATGGACAGCTCAAATTTGAATACCGTTATGAAAAGGGTTTAATAGAAGGCGGTTTTGCGGAATGGAATACGAAAGGTCAAAAAAAATGCCAGAGTCACTACCATCTTGGTCAGCAAACCGGCAAGAGTCTGTGCTGGGACTCAGATGGTAATTTATCCTATACCCAAAGTTATCTGAATGGCAAATTAAATGGCTTCACTGTCAGCTTTCATTCTTCGGGTGATACCAATTGTGTCAAAAATTTTAGCATGGGTCTTAAAGATGGACTTGAGCGCTGCCGTTATACCGGGGGAGTCCTATCCAGTGAATCCAGTTTTGTGGCGGGTGTCCGGGACGGACCGGTTAAAACTTGGGGTGAAACGGGAAAAATCTACAAGGAAATACAATATAAAGATGGAAAAGAAATCTCAAAGACCGAATGGGAATATTATCAAAGTGATACACTAATAGATGTCGGCCTTTATCGAATAAAGCACTATAAAAATGGTTTTGAAGATAGCACAAGCCTGGAATACTATTCCAATGGTGAGGTAAAAACCAGCACGGATTATCTGGCTGGTATTCCAAATGGATATGCAAAATTGTTTTACGAGAGCGGGCGGATTCAACGGCAATCATTCTATGTCAATGGTTTACGCGAAGGAAAGCGGTACGAGTATTACGAGTCAGGCCAATTAAAAACCGAATGGGACTATGCAGAAGGCTTAATTGAGGGTCAGGTCATTGACTATGATGAAGACGGGAATATTGTATCAGTCAACTGTTATACAAAGGATATGAGATTGGACTCCTGCTCCGGTGAATAACGATATGAGTAAGGGTTAACGCTCGAATCGCAGCATTTTAAAAGCTAGACTGGCGGAGAGGGAGGGATTCGAACCCCCGGTCAGCTTGCGCCGAACAGTGGATTTCGAATCCACCCCGTTAAACCGCTCCGGCACCTCTCCGCAATGGCCCAAATTTAATTGACTAGAGTCCGGCTTTCCAGCCTATGCACCTATTAAAACGAATTTTGTTAGATGGCTTTAACTGAATTGGACTTCTAGCCAATTGATTAAGGCCGGCTAGCCGGGGAGCTGGCAAGCGGAGGCATCCCCACTTCATAATAGTGCCGCCAATATTTTCCGGTGAGAACAAGGGTGTTTTTATCCTCACGATAGGCTATCCCATTTAAAACACAATCGAGATTTTTTGGTTTTTCCATACGAACAAGTTCTGAGCAATCCAGTATTTGCACAACTCGCCCGCTGCGGGCGTCGATTCTTAGAATCTCCGTTTCATACCACAGATTGGCAAAGATGAAGTCACCTACCCATTCTATTTCATTCAAACGTGATACAGGTTTTTGTCCCAGACGGACCGAAATTTTTTTGAATACTTTAAAATCAGGTCCCAAAAAATAGAGTGTATCACTCCCATTGGACATCAGCAGGTTTTTGTGTTGGGAACTTAAGCCCCAACCTTCTCCTTTGTATCTGGTCACGATATTGAACTTGTTTTTTGCTGTGTCTACTTGAAATAGAATGCCGCTTTTCCAGGTCAGCAGATAAAAACCCTGAGGCGTCCAAGCTAAACCTTCGCCAAAATATTTGCTTTCCAAATTGATTTGTTTGAGAATTTGTCCATTCGAGGCCGACACCTTTCTAAAGCTGCTTGCTCCATACATGCCGGTGCTTTCAAAAAGAAATCCATTCTGATACAAAAGTCCCTGGGTGAAAGCCGTTTCATCATGAGGAATAACAGCCATAATTTTAGGTTTAACAGTCTCTATTTTCTGGGTCTGGGCGAAAGAGCTGATGGGACACAAGCTTAGGATGAAGATGAGAACCGGAGAGAAAAAATTAAATCGAATCACAGACTTCACCTTGGCCGAACTTGGCTGCTGAGATACACAAAGAGTACCAAATAAAAAAAGTGAAAAATATCCTGTAACA
Organism: Fibrobacteria bacterium; assembly: GCA_038315885.1. Taxonomy (GTDB): domain Bacteria; phylum Fibrobacterota; class Fibrobacteria; order UBA11236; family JBBQAD01; genus JBBQAD01. The sequence goes on from JBBQAD010000192.1 coordinate 3,140, forward strand.
TTAGAACTTTTCTATGAATTTAAGCTTATTCTGACAGATAGAAAGGGTTCATTGAGAAGTCGCCGCGGTAAAAGCGGCCAACTTAAACTAGCATTGCTGGACAGCACCCGGCTAATTCTCCAGGCTTGTTGGATTCTCCATTCGAACCTCTGCCGGTAGTCTTTCAGATCCCACATGGATAATTCTGTATACATACTCAAATTTTCGTTTGCTTTAAGCAGACCCAAGCTAAATGGCTCTGGGACGCTGCCGGAATAATGTCCAAATTTTTTACCATGCTTGAGGTGTACACTTAGACCCTTTATTCCTAAATGCTCCAATTTAAAGGATTGTTTCACATTCACATACTCATTGCTGTCGTTTACAGCATAATCAAGGCCGGTTTCCAGTCTCCAGCGCTCCTGTTTTGCCCAGAGGATATAGGCGAGATCGGATTGAGAGGGCTTTTGGGGCGACAGATTCCAAGCCAAGCCCAAATTTGAGCGATAACCAAAAGACTTTCCGAGGGGTCTGTGGCTTTTAAAGAGAAAGCCTCCTTGACCGGGTATGGCATAATTGATGTGACTACCATCCTCCTGCGCTACTCCAAGATTAGAGGTTCTCATAAGGGGATTTTTCCATTGCGAAGAGCCTTGGTAGAGAAGGGCTGAATAGTTCGAGTCTCGCCCAGACTCGCGGACTCCCAATTCGTGATACCACCCCCAGTCCCAGCCCCTGCCACTACTATTACGATTTAGTTCGCCGGGAGCTTGATGCATGCTTTGTGCATATCCGTAGTGGGGACTGATTTTTTGTCTGTCCATAGCTAAGCGTAGGCCCCCCACTCCATATTGATCGAGTAATCCTGAGTCAAATTCGAAACGGTTCCAGTTTAAATGAAGTTCAGCGCTTCCCAAACTGGAGTGCAGCCGAGTTCCTCCTCCATAGTCGATGGCATCGAGAGGCTTCCCCGACAAGGTATTTTGGTTCCAAGTTGCAAAACCATACTGCGAAAAACCTCTCGGCTGGCCTGTTCCCTGGTAGCTCCACCCAATCCCATTCAGTTGCGAAGATTGGGCAAAGAGCAGTTCATTACTTGCGACCCTACTTTGCTGTCCCCCGAATCCATTTTTGCCGCGAATAAAATCAGGGCTGCGAAATTCGGGACGATTTAAAAAATTGCCAGCATGCAGGCCCCAATGGGAGTCACCCAATCGTATTCTTCTCCTTTGCATCTCACTTCGAGTACCCTGCACCTCGGCTTCTATCGAGTGCGAAGCAATTTTTGCTGCCCAATTGGCCTTAGCATCGGGTACTTCACTAAACTTTCCTCTGTCTTCCAAGTAAAATCGAGATTTATGTTTAGTTTTTGTCGGGCTTTCTTTTTGACTGATCAAGCCTCCAGGGCATTCCCAATCAGAAGCTGCACTGGAAATTCCGGGATCTGAACTTTGGCGGTTGAGCTCTAGTACCTCGTCACAAGAAGCCAGGGGATTGATTTCCAAAGTGATCAGCTCGTAAGCACTTTGACTGAGTTTTCCTTCTGAAACCGATTCTTGCATTTGTTGAAGCAATAGTTCCAGATTAGAATCATAGGGCCTAGCCAGCGATAAAATGACCAGGATTAAAAAAAAACCGCGAATTCCCAGCGCGAAGTTTTGGTTTGTAAAGGACAGGTGGTACAATGTGGAAAGCCTTATTTGAAGCATGATGCTAGGATTTATGAAAAGCTTTAAAGTTCCCTCCATTTTTAACAGTCTACAACTGCGTTTTCAAGCCGGTCTCCTGATTGTCATTCTGGGAGTTGTCCTCTTCTTTGGCTTGTTGACTTGGGAAAGTAAGCGTTTGACCAATTTGGCTAAAAATCTAGAAGAATCTGCCGAAATCAGTGATTTTATCGCCAGTTGGTCGAGTGAGCTCTTGCTCGGAGCCCGGGAGAGAACCAAGTACACCACATTAAGCAAGTCGGAGTATTTGGACCGCTTTCGCGACTGTCTATCGCGGGCGGACAGCATTTTCTCAGCCATTTTAAGGGTGGGTTTAAGGGAGGAGTTGGGCTCCACTCAAAAGTTTCTCAAATTGCAAGAAAATCATATCAATTATAAACAATTGTTACAGACTGTACTGAAATACAGCCGCGGCATCGACCGAAACCAGAACGAGCTGTTCAAGTCGTATGAATTAGAGATTAGAGATGGGCTTACCGAATTACAGATTACCTTGAGCCAGGAGAGAAAACAGGAATTGGTAAATTTTGAAACTAGTATGGCCAATATGAAGAGAAGGCTAATTCTATCCATGATGCCTCTCATGATCGTTCTAGCCCTTGTGCTTTTAATGTTGGATTTAAAAGTGTTTCATCCCATTTCCAGCCTGGAGCGCGCGGCCGCAGCGGTGGGTGAAGGCAACTTGGGACTTCAGGTACGCATTCGCAATCAAGACGAAATCGGGCGACTTACCAAGGTATTTAATCAGATGTCGACTCAACTCAAAGTGAAACAGGATGATCAGGTCAAGCTCGATAAATTGGAAGCAATATCCCATGTGGTGCGCAGTGTAAATCACGAGATTAACAATCCATTGATGATTATTAGCGGCAATGCCGAGTTTTTGAATATGATGCTCGATAATTTGGATAATTCCATGCGGGCCAAGCTGGATGGAATCATTCACGAAGTCAATCGAATTTCATCGATTACTAAACGTCTAAAAGAAATTCGCGAACCCGTTACAGAGAATTACACTGGCGATAATGACCAGATGATCGATTTGGCTCGGGCCAGCAGTATCTTTCGCCGGGAAGATGTACTATGAGACCCGGTAATTCCAATAATTCATCCAGTAGTTCTAGTTTCAGTAGTTCGGTAGTTTCTCTATTGTTACATGCTACGGGAATGGCATGTCTCTCACTGTGCCTTTCTTGCAGTAATCGGCCTAGCCAAGATTCAAATTCGATTGAAATGGAAGAACAAGAAAATCCTGAACAAAGTTTGCAAGAGGATAACTCCCCGTCTGACCCAGGTGATATACATTGGGAGAGGCAAGCAATTGTATATCTACTGCGCAATCAAAGCGCGAAGGCAGAATCAATTTGGGTGGAGCAAGAAGCGCTTTCAGATTCGGGAAATAGCAATCCTGAAAAAAAGGAATCGCTACAATTTTGGAGAGAAATATCCACGCTCTTGGGTCAAAAGAGGAGCCCGTTTAACTCTCTAAATTCCAGTCAAATCAATAAATGGAAAGTTCCCCAACATCGATTGCTCTGGCAGCTTCTGCATGCCCAAGCCCAAGAACTGCAGCAAGTAAAACAAGAGCTAATGCGGAGAGAAAAGGCAATTGCCACCTTAAGAAGTCGTGCCGATTCGATTCAATTAGAAAAAGGCAAGTATGAACGCCTTTTTCAGGATTTAGAATTATTGCCGCGCTAAGCACTTTGGACTGCCTGCGCAAGCTCCAGCTTGTTACATTTCTCTTTTCTTTTCATTCCTCTTTGGAAGCGGAAGGCTTCGCTACCGGCTATGAATCAAATTCGCAGTGATCTTTTTTCAGGTATCAAAAAAATTGTTATCAAAGTTGGAACACGACTCATTCTCGATGACCAGGGCAGCGCTCTTCATCGACCCCATCTAGAGCGCCTGGTCGATGAAATTGTCGCCTTACTTGAAGCAGGTTACCAAGTCGTTTTGGTTACATCAGGAGCGGTGGGTGTTGGAATGGGCTATATGGGACTGCGCCTTCGCCCCAAACAGGTAGCGGTCAAGCAGGCCTGTGCCGCCATCGGTCAAATTGAACTGATGCACAGTTACTTTGATTGTCT
>JBBQAD010000204.1:0-6617 GCA_038315885.1 Fibrobacteria bacterium
ATAAAGCCCTTAGTAAATCAATCAGTGATATTACCGTTAAAAAAGACGATACACTGTTAACTCGCAATATGAATAACAAGCTTGGTAAGCAGGATTTTCTCTTGCTATTAGTCACCCAGTTGAAATACCAGGACCCTTTAAAACCAGCCGAAAATACGGAATTTGTGGCCCAATTAGCCCAGTTCTCCAATCTCGAAACCTCTCAAAATACCAGTAAAGCCATTGAAGACCTAGGCAAGAAGCTCGAGTCTCTCATTAGCAGTCAGGAAAAAGCTGCACAAGATGTGGGTCACGCTTCCGCCACCTCCTTAATAGGAAAAAATGTTCGCCTGGAAACTCAAAAAGTCCATCTCGATGCAAAGGATAAAGAGTCAGTGGCGATAAGTGTTTACAATCCAACCCACTCCCCGATTTTACTTCAGTTATATGATAAGGGTGGAGAATTGATTAATGTCATTCAAGTGGCTAATCACGGTTCAAATTTGGTGCGATGGGATGGAACCAATATCAAAGGTGAAAAAGTTGCTACCGGTGATTATGAGCTGCATATAATTGATGCCTACAATAATGAGCAAGGCTATGCCTACATTGAAGGCCCCGTACAAGGGATTGTGAACGGAAAAGATGGCATTAAATTAAGTGTGGGTGGGCAAGAGATACCCTTTAGTCAGGTTAGTTTTGTGGGCGAGAGTGGTGCAAAGCCTTTTTCCCCAAGTGAAAACCCTAGTGTGCAAGTATCCAATAGTTATGCACAGGGTAGTAACGATGCAAAATCAGATACTGAGGCGAAAGCAGATAATTAATTTTTGAAAGTTTTTGTTTTTTAAAATAAACGCGGAGAAACACTATGTTACGGTCATTATTCTCATCCATCTCCGGCCTAAGAAGCCATCAGACACGCATGGATGTGATTGGTAACAACATTGCAAATGTGAATACCACTGGATTCAAATCCTCTAGAGTTACATTTGAAGAGTCCATGAGCCAAATGATTGCCGGTTCTTCGAGACCCGGTGATCAAAAAGGCGGCACCAACCCGGTGCAAGTGGGTTTAGGTATGTCTGTAGGCTCTATTGATACCAAATTTACTCAAGGGAATCTTGAAGCCACTGGACAAATTACCGATATGGCCATTGAAGGCAATGCCTTCTTCGGAGTATCCAATGGCGAAGGAACTTTCTACACTCGCAACGGCGCCTTTCAAATCGATGCTAAGGGACAGATGGTTCTCCCTACCAATGGTTTCGTGTTACAAGGCAAGTTAGCCCAAGGGGGTGTAATTTCTCCGGGCTCTATAATTGAAAATGTGGTGCTACCTCTAAACCAGCAATCGCCTGCAAAGGGGACAGAAGAGATAAATTTTTCGAGAAACTTAGATAGCGACTCCGCCGCGAAAGGATCCATTTTATATTCCCAAAAATTTCTGCACCAGGCTGAAGGTGGTGATGGTATCCAAGGACTTCACGATGGGAGTGGGCGCAATTTAGGGATTTTACCAAGTGATACATTACAGTTTTCTGGACAAACCGCGTTGGGTGTTACAAAAGCAATTGCGTTTCAAGTGAGTGAAACTACCACTTTAAACGATATTGCCAATGCAATTCAGACCTTTATGGTCGATACCGTGGATGGTTTAGGCCTACCATTGGGTTCCACCGCTTCAGTGGCAACCATCGCACAGGATGTGAATGCTGTTCCACCCACTAAAAATCGCGGTGCCCTACGTATCTCTCCTGCCGGAAACTTGCAAAACTTTCAGGTAACCAGTAATCGGCCCATCAGCTCATCGGCTGTAGCCAAGGCCTTTGCGATTCCTTCTACTGTGGCAGGTGGTACCACCGCCTTTACTGATACACTTCGGGGTACGGCCCAATCCACCGACCGGATAGCAGAACTCTTTGATTCAAATGGAAGGGCCTTGGGTCTTGAAGATGGAGACTCCCTAAGCTATTTCGGCGAACTCGGAGGTCAAGGCACCTCTGGAGTAACACCTTCAGTTATGGCTACTGGAACACCCAGCAACCCGGGGGGCACGCCTCCTACCGTGACCTCAGGCACCACCTTGCAAAATATTTTGGACAAAGTCAAAGACAACTTTAAACTACCGGATACAGATGGAACTCCTGATGCCAACCCCTCAATCTCAATTAATGCCGCAGGATCCAATGATAACATTCCCGATGGTTCCATTGTGATACGGGGTCAACCTGAAACCAGCTTTGCAATTCGGAATCTGACTATCAATAGTACAGATACAAATAATTCAAAACCATCTCCCTTAGTATTTAATGCCAACATGGCTTTTACAACCTTACAGCAAGCAAGAGATACAGGAACTTATGAAACATCCATCGTTACATACGATGAAGCAGGTGATGATCATACAGTTTCCTTGAAATTTATTCATTCGGGAACTCCCAACTCTTGGCTTTGGGAAGCTAGTATGGGAGGCCAAGAAGAAATCTTAGAAGGGCAAAAAGGTCGTATAACCTTTGCCCAAGATGGCTCCGTCTCTTCTTTCATCTTTGATGGAGGCGATACTGAATTGGTAGTTGATCCCAAAAACGGTTCCTCGGCCATGCGAATGGCTTTAAACGTTGGAGGTCCCAGTGATTTTACAGGCCTAACGCAGTTTCGATCTCCCACCACTGCTGCCGCAGTAGGTCAGGATGGTTACGCGATGGGCAGACTCGCACAAATATCTGTGGATCCCCATGGGGTTATTAATGGAACTTTTACCAATGGAACTAATCTAGCCTTGGCCCAAATTATGGTGGCAGATTTTTCCAATCCGGCAGGACTACAAAAATTAAGTGATTCTATTTTCAGCGTAAGTTCGAACAGCGGAGACCCCATATTTGGAATTCCGGGAGAACAAAGCGCGAGCACCCTACGACCAGGAGCTTTAGAGCTTTCCAATGTGGAGCTTGCCCAGGAATTTACCGATATGATTACTACACAGAGAGGCTATCAAGCCAATGCCCGCGTAATTACAGTCAGTGATTCGCTTCTGGAAGAATTGGTGGCATTAAAACGTTAAGTCTAAATCTCACTTAGGCACAGATTTCAGGGATCCTGTGCCCTTTCTTACGTCAAGAACTGGCTATGGTATTACTTCATTCTCTACGAAGTCAAGAAAACTAAAATTCTTCTTTCAATTTTTTCGCCTTGAAATATTACAGCGCATTATAAAAACGTCTTCTTCGATTGAAACTGTTTTTTGAGCTAAGGTACAATGGAAGCAGCCATATTGACTTATGATAAAGGTAACCAAGCTTAACCGCGACGAGCTATTTGTCAGCGCGGATCTTATTGAAACGGTTGAAACCCAACCGGAGACTGCAATCACTATGCCTGCCCGCATTGGTATTCGCGGCGGGAACACTGCGCTGCAAGGAGGCAAGACTTAATGGACTTAGGTACAGTCATTGGTCTCGTATTTGTAAACATCATCGTAATTATAGTCGGAATGAAGCCTTCGAATATCGGCTATTTCATCGACATGCAATCCATATACATCGTATTCGGCGGATTATCAGGTATCCTGTTTGTTTGTTTTCCCGCAAGCACTGTGTTAAGTCTGATTCGAATTTTAAAAAACGCCTTCATGCCTCCCAAGCTAGACTTTGTCAACATTATCAAACAGATTATTGAATTCTCGGAGCAGGCTCGGCGCGAGGGAATTCTTTCATTAGAATCAAAAGTTCCCAGTATTCAAGATGAATTTTTAAAAAAAGGAATTCAGCTAGCTGTGGATGGTACTGAACCTGAACTGATAAAAGACATCATGTCTGCTGAAGTCACCAATATGGAAACCAGACATAATACTGCAATCGCTGTAGTGGGAACCGTTGCTGAAATGGGACCGGCTTTTGGAATGATTGGAACACTCGTGGGTCTGGTTCTGATGCTTGTAAACATGGCTGATCCCTCGAGTATCGGACCCGCCATGGCAGTAGCTATTATCACAACTTTTTATGGTTCATTTATAGCCAACGTGTTCATGATTCCCTTGAGTTACAAACTTAAGACCTACAACGCGATGGAAGTGTTATTGAAGAATATCATGCTCGAAGGAGTAATGTCTTTGCAGTCAGGCGACAACCCCAGAATTGTAGAACAAAAATTGACTGCCTTTGTAGAACCGGCGATGCGGCAAAAAATTCTATTGAAGGATAAAAAATAATGGCCTGTGAATGTCCCAAAGGTGCACCGGCATGGATGGCAACCTATGCGGATATGATGTCATTGTTACTGTGCTTTTTCATTTTGCTTGTGGCCATGGCCAATTTTGATGTCCAAAAAACATTAATGGCTGTGCAATCCATTCAAGGTGGCTTTGGAGTGATGGAAACGTTTCCAACCGTTGCTGTTCAACCCATGATCTATACGCCAAAGTATGGAAAGACATTAAAGGATCGAAAAGCCTCCGATGCCGATGCCAAGGAAATGAAAAAGAAGATGGACATGGACGGCGTGGGCAGCAATGTAAAAGTAAAGGTCACCGAAACAGGTGTAGCAGTGATGCTAAACGACCCCACGGGATTTGTACCGGGCGATGCCAACCTTACGAATAGCTCACGCAAGGCTTTGGACGCGGTAGCACAGATTCTTTCACGAAATAGTGATGCAAAAGTTCGTGTGGAGGGGCACACGGACGATGTACCCATTCATACTGCTCAATTCCCCAGCAATTGGGAACTCTCAAGTGCCAGAGCATTAAATGTGGTGAAATATTTGGCAGTCAAAAGTTCAGCGCCTCCTGCAAATTTAAGCGCAGTGGGCTACGGCGAACACCGACCATTAGTGCCTAATACGACAACAGAGAATCGACAGAAAAACCGGCGTATCGAGATTTACATCGACTATACGCAAAAGCAAAGGTAGATAGCTATGGCAGATGAAGCAGATGAAAAGGGAGCCAACGACGAAGCGAAGCCCTCTGATGCGTCAGAAGGCGAAGGCAAGTCCAAGAAGAAGGGCAGCAAACGAGCCATTGTTATCTCCATTATTTTAATTGTAGACATCGCCTTTATGGCGGGTATCGCATTCTTTATTGTGAGAGCTATTCGAGGGGATGATCCGGCTGTTATAGCAATGAAGGAAGAACAAGAATCTGCACGCAAAAAAATGGAAATGATTTCGAATATGGGTACGGTGTTGGAAGCACCTATGAAATTTACCGTCAATATTGCCGGTGGAGAAGAACCACACTATTTAAAATGTGAAGTTCAATTAGAATGGGATGGTGTCAATCACCTTGAATTAGCAGCAGAATTGGAGAAACGGATGGCTAAAGTCAAAGACATCATTATCAAGATATTAAGTGCCCGTACCATGAATGATATACTGACAGCCGAAGGTAAAGAGATCATTCGTACCAATATTGTCAAAGATATAAACGCCATATTGCCAAAAGAAAAGGGAGAACTCACCAACGCCTACTTTACCGAATTTTTGATTCAGTAGACGAGTGTAATTATGAGCGACATTCTTTCCCAAGAAGAGGTCGATGCGCTGCTATCTGCGGTGTCTTCTGGTGACATGGGTTCTCCAGCAGCCGAAGCGAAGCCAGCCGAAGAAGAACGTTCACAACCTGATGAGCGTAGTATTGCATTGTATGATTTTCGCAGACCCGACAGGGTTTCCAAAGATCAGATGCGTACCCTGCAAAATTTGCATGAAGGGTATGCCAGACTATTATCAACAACCCTAACAAGCAACCTGCGTACATTGGTTGAGATTGAATTGGTCAGTGTCGATCAGCTCACCTATTCTGAATTTATCATGTCTATCTCGAATCCCAGTTGTATCTATATCTTTCAAATGGAGCCGCTTGAGGGAGCGGCCATCTTTGAAGTCAATCCCAATTTAGTGTTCTTCATGGTCGATAGACTTTTTGGGGGCCAAGGAAAGCCTTCAGAACAAACACGGGAATTAACAGACATCGAAAGGAACGTGCTGACCAGAATCATTGAACGGGCCTTGGGCGATTTGAAAGAAGTTTGGGAACATGTCGGGATTTTTTCACCCAAAATTGAAACATATGAAACAAATCCCCAATTTGTTCAAATCGCCCCTCCCAATGAAACAGTCATTCTAATTTCTTTGGAAGTCAGGTTAAAAAATGGGTCCGGTTTAATCAGCTTGTGCTTTCCCTTCATGCTGTTAGAATCCATTGTAAACAAATTGAGCGGTGAATCCTGGATATCTGCGCAGAAGACCACTACCCAGGAAACTCGGCGACTGATTGAACATGAATTAGGTCATACCAATTTGAATCTGACTGCCCTTATTGGTGAAACAACTCTGACGGTGCGTGATTTGATGCAATTACAATCCGGGGATGCCGTGGTTATCGAAAAACTTGCAAGTTCCGACCTCGTGCTCAAGGTCGGTGACCAGCCGAAATTTTTAGGCAAGGTTGGTGTGGTGGGGAGAAACAAATCTATCCAGGTCACCTCCATTATCGAGCGGGAAGTGGGTGAAGATGACGGATGATGGTCTACTAAGCCAGGATGAAATTGATGCTCTGCTTTCAACCATGGGAGGCGAAGAAGGTTCTAATGAAATTCCTGTCTCAACTACTGCTAATGAAAATTTATTGGCACAAGAAC
>JBBQAD010000499.1:0-1911 GCA_038315885.1 Fibrobacteria bacterium
TGTATCCCAGTATCATTCGAACCTTTTCAATTGATCCTCTAGCGGCTCAGGTTGTAGAGCACTCACTTGAGAAAATTTTAAACAGTGAACTTATAAGTAATACTCAAGAAAGCTACGTTCAAGAAAATATTTCTCAATCAAGTATATCCCAGGAGAGTAAATCAAAGAAAATAGTCAATCCGCCCCTTGGTCTTAGTTTTGACCCTGATTATGCAATTTTACCTGAAATCATTGGGCATTTATGGGCAGAACGCGATAGAGCTAAGCAAATGAAAGATGCTTCACTCTCCCAAGCTGTGAAAATCATCATGAATAGTTTTTATGGTGTCCTAGGAAGTGGTGGCTGTCGCTTTTTTGATTCACGCTTGGCCGGAACCATTACCCGCAACGGACATTGGCTGCTGCTCAAGTCAAAAAAATACATAGAAGACCAAGGTTTTCGGGTTTTATATGGTGATACAGACTCTCTTTTTGTAGAACTTATTCCAATGCCAGTAGCAAAATCATCAGTGAACATATCTAAAACAGAAATCAATAAATCTAATCATCAAGCTATGGCCAAAGAGTCGGGGAAAAAACTTGTTAGCGGTCTGAACCAATACTTGAGTGAAATGATTCTCAATGAGTTTTCGGTAAAAAGTTATGTAGAGATACAATTTGATAAACTTTTCCATAAATTCTTTATGCCGACTCTGCGCGGCGATGATCGCGGAAGCAAAAAACGCTACGCCGGTTTATTAGAAAATCAAAGCCTGTATTTTTCGGGAATGGAATCCAGCCGAAGCGATTGGACCTTGCTGGCCAAGCAATTTCAGGAAGTGCTTTTTAACTGTGCTTTTTCATTCGATGAACATTCTGCGCAAGAAGAACTTTCAAAACTGGTTCTATCCTGGCATCAACAATTATTCAATGGAAAATTTGATTTATTGTTAGAATACCGAAAGGGACTCTCCAAGCCCCTGTCTGAATACACGCAAAATGTTCCACCCCATGTGAAGGCAGCCAGACAACTGGATGAGCTAGACGGAAGGATTATTCGTTATGTAATCAGTCGCGACGGACCTGAACCTATCCAGAAACGCAGCAATTCACCATTTGATTATGATCATTATGCTGAAAAACAGCTGGCACCTATTGCTGATACTATTCTGCATAACTATGATACAGATTATGACCTGATTACCAAACCCCCTACCCAAATGAGTCTCTTTTAAAATCACTTTCTAATGTTTTTCGGACTGACTTTCTTTGAAGCGCTGCAATGCCTTAGCCTTAAAAAAACAGGCAGATTCTTGTTGAGGCGAACCCTCCAGGGGAGGATACTCAGTGTGACAGATTGTTTGTGCAATGGGGCAGCGGGGGTGGAAATAACATCCTGAGGGAGGATTTATCGGTGAGGGCACATCGCCGCTGAGCCGAATTCGGGCGCTTCCCAGTTTGGCTGTGATATCGGGCTTGGCTGCCAATAGTGCCTGGGTATAGGGATGGCTGGGATTTTCAAATATTTGTTTACAATCGCCATATTCCACAATTCGTCCCAGGTACATTACGGCAACCCGATGCGATATTTGTGCGATAACCCCCAGGTCGTGCGAAATAAACACCATAGCCAAATTCATTTCACTCTGAATAGACTTTAGCAGTTTGAGTATCTGGGCTTGAATAGTTACATCGAGAGCCGACACGGCTTCATCTGCTATTAAAATTTCCGGTTTTAAACTTAATGCTCTTGCAATTGCGATACGCTGGCGTTGGCCCCCAGAAAATTCATGGGGAAAACGGTTAAAGTGCTGTGCTTCCAAGCCCACTTTTTTAAGTAACTGAAACGCTTGTTCGCGTCTTTCCTTTTTAGGATAGAGGGAATGGATGGCCATCGGCTCCATCAATATTTGTCCAATACTATGGCGGGAA
>JBBQAD010000361.1:0-4245 GCA_038315885.1 Fibrobacteria bacterium
GAATGGATGAAAACTCTGGAAGCAGTGAAACAAAATCCCAAATGGCGGCTTTCGTTTCAAGTTCACAAAGAGTTACAGATTCGATGATCCAAACCGGCTAATTTATCCCTGTGATACTAATTGAATCTTCGCTTTGACCTGGGATGCATGAGATGAATTCTGTTAAAATTGCCGATAAAGCACTCGTGGTCTTCTCCGGAGGTCAAGACTCTACCACATGTTTGCATTGGGCAATTAACCGTTTTACTGAAGTAAAAGCCATCGGCTTTGACTATGGGCAAAGACATCGTCGTGAGTTAGACTGTGCCAGGGAAATCAGCTTTAAGTTGGGAATTGAATTTTCAGTATTCCACTTAAATTTTTTTAAGGAAATGGGCGGCAATGCCTTGACCGATGCGAGTCAAACAATCAAAGCCGCAGATGAAAGCAATGCCCTTCCCAATACCTTTGTTCCCGGTCGGAATGTCCTTTTTCTCAGTTGTGCCGCAAGTTTTGCATACACATTAAATGTTTCCGATTTGGTGTGTGGAGTGTGTCAAACTGATTACAGCGGTTATCCCGACTGCCGAAATGAAACTATTCAGAGCTTGACACAAACATTAAACTTTGCCCTCGGTTTACAGGCAGCGGACGCGGAAAAGAATTTGGAGTCCATTAGATCATGCCCAGGTGAATCGAAAAAGCGAGGCCCACTTAAAATTCATACCCCGCTAATGTATTTAAGCAAAGCAGAATCTGTGCAACTGGCAATACAAGAAGGGGCTATGAACTCCTTGGCACTGAGCCATACCTGCTATGCTGGAACTTTTCCACCTTGTGCTTCATGCCCTGCCTGTATTTTGCGCGCTAAAGGGTTTTCCGAGGCTGGCATTCCCGATCCGCTTTTGCAAAAAGTCCTGCCAACTTAATCAATTTAGACACTATAACTCTGGCGTAGCCCTAGCTAGAAGTGTAAAATTTGCAGTATGGAATTTATACCACTGATATTGCCGAAGGGCTTTACTTCTAGAGCTACAATTTTGGGAACCTTGAACACGGAGAACTGTTACCATGCCAGTTGAAGTACCTGAAATATTCGATCTTTGTGTCATTGGTTGTGGCCCTGGCGGTTTTGCTGCTGCCATGCGAGCCCTTGATGTCGGTAAGCACGTATGTATTGTAGAAGGCAATGAAATCGGTGGCGCAGGCGTGGTCTGGGGAGCATTGGCTTCTAAAACCATGTGGGAGCTTTCGAAAGATTTCTGGTGTGCCTCCAAAGTGGATAGAGGCTACCGTGCGACCGGATTGACTGTTGATTTCAAGGCACTGAGTCGAACGGTGAGCCAGGCAGTTAAAGAAAAACAGTATCAGATGCTTTCGCAAATTGAGACATTTTCTCCTAAGAGATACAATGGCCCGGGTTCGGTTACGCTTAAAAGAGGCTATGGGGCCTTTATCGATGACCATTCAATTGAGGTCACGGCGAAAAACGAAGATAAAGAAATCGTAAAGGCTAAGAACTTTCTGGTTTCAACCGGTTCAAAACCGAGAGGTCTGGCCCATATTGCGGTCGATCAAGAGACCATATATGATTCCGATGGAATATTGCGACTCAATGAATTTCCCCGTCGTCTGATGATCATTGGCGCCGGTGTTATCGGATGTGAATATGCCACCATCTTTTCAAACTTTCAACAGACAAAAGTGTACTTGCTCGATCACAAGGACCGAATTCTGCCTTTTGAAGACAATGATTTGAGCGATTTCATCGGGCATAATCTTGAACAAAATGGAGTAGAAATTTTTCACTCCGCGATTTTACGCGATATCGTCAGACAACCTGACCATTTGGAAGTGATCCTCGATTTTGCCGATGGCCATTCTCAAGTGGTTGAAGTGGATGCCGCCTTAGTAGCTGTTGGACGAGAACCCAATCTTAATTCTTTAAATCTTCAGGCAGTGGGGATTGAGCGCAGCAAAAGCGGGCATCTTCCCACCGATAAAAACTGCTGTATCAAGCCGGGAATCTATGCAGCGGGCGATGTTGCCATTCATCCCCAACTTGTTAACATAGCTGAAATGGAAGGCCGTTACGCAGTGAAGCATATGTTTGGTTTTACCAAATGGCCTTTGCAGTATTACAATATGTCGGGAATTATGTTCTTCAATCCCGAGGTCGCCTTGGTAGGCCTCAATGAAAAAGAATGTCAAGAAAAGAAAATTCCCTACAGGGTCGCCTATTATGCCAATGCACTCGTAACTCGAGCAATTGCCATGCGGGCCTTATCGGGCTTTGTCAAAATTATTGTTTCAGATGATGAACAGCAGCGACTGCTTGGTATGCGTTCGGCCGGCCCCCAGGCTTCTAGTACCATTATGAGTATCGCATTGCTGATGGATCAGGATACCGGTCTTCGGGATGTGCTCAAATCCATTCATCCCCATCCATCGATGTCAGAAAGCATCCAAGAGTGTCTACGGCTCTTAGAAGGCAAATCAGTTTTTAAGCCCTATGCTTTTCCTAAACATATGCGAATTCGGCGTTGGAATCCCGAAAGTGGTTTTACCGAATAGCCTGCTAAATGCTTTGCTTTTTTGCTTGTTTCGCTGATTAGGGTGTACTGACTACAAGTGGAATGTAAGGGGGTCATCTTTATCCCTTTCATGCAATTTTGGCTCTCACTGAGTTATTTTGTGAAATAGATAGCGAATGAAATTTGAGTCTTAGAATGGAGTTATCGGTGGCCTATCAGCATATTAAGGTCCCTAATCAGGGCGAAAAAATTGAAATCGATTCCCAAATGCGCTTAAAAATTCCTGATCAGCCGGTTATTCCTTTTATTGAGGGCGATGGAACGGGTCCCGATATCTGGCGTGCCACGCAACATGTGCTTGATACTGCTGTTAAGAAGACTTATGGGGGAAAACGAAAAATTGCGTGGATGGAAGTCTACGCAGGAGAAAAATCCTGCAAGGTCTACGGTGAAAATCAATGGCTTCCCAATGAAACACTGGAAGCCATACAGGAGTACCGTGTTGCCATCAAAGGTCCCTTAACCACTCCCGTGGGCGGCGGAATCCGCAGCATCAATGTGGCACTTCGCCAGGAATTGGATCTCTATGTCTGCCTTCGTCCAGTGCGCTATTTTACTGGAGTTCCCAGCCCGGTAAAAAAACCCGAAGACGTAGACATGGTCATCTTTCGTGAGAATACCGAAGATATCTATGCGGGAATCGAATGGGCTGCTGGAAGTGCAGAAGCAGCCAAGGTACTAGCCTTTTTAGAAAAAGAATTTCCCGCCCCCATGAAAAAGGTCCGCTTTGGAACCCAGGAAAAAGTCAATGCTTGGTTAAAAGTCTTGGAAAGTGTGGGTGGACCCAAGCGGGAACTCGGTGTAGAAGTTGGTGTGGGCTTAAAACCCATCAGCCGTTTGGGTACGGAACGATTGGTACACAGTGCAATTGGATATGCCATTAAACACCAGCGAAAAAATGTAACACTGGTGCATAAGGGTAATATCATGAAGTTTACCGAAGGCGCCTTTCGCGATTGGGGCTATCAGGTTGCCCGTGAATTTTATGGAGCGGAGCCTATCGACGGTGGACCTTGGTGTAAAATCCCTGCCGGAAAGCCAGGGGCCGGAATAATCATTAAAGATGTAATCGCAGATGCCTTTTTGCAGCAGATCTTGCTGCGACCTTCCGAATATGATGTTGTTGCAACCCCCAATTTAAATGGTGACTATTTAAGTGACGCATTGGCAGCTGAGGTGGGCGGAATTGGAATCGCTCCCGGTGCCAACATCAATTACCTTTCGGGACATGCGATTTTTGAGGCTACCCATGGTACCGCACCTAAATATGCCAATTTGGATAAAGTGAACCCCGGCTCACTGATACTTTCAGGCGTTATGATGCTGGAGCACATGGGTTGGAATGAAGCGGCCCAAGGAATTGTAAACGCTGTAAGCAAGACGATTTCCAATAAATCTGTGACCTATGATTTTGCCCGTTTGATGGATGGGGCAAAAGAAGTGAAATGTTCCGAGTTCGGTAAATTGCTCGCCGAAGCTATTTAAGGATTCCCATGAGAAGCAAATTCGGAGACAAAAATGGCTGATTCAGAAGTCCTTTTTCAAATTACCAAAGATCATTTGGATACAGGCCTACGCGGCTTTCCGGTGGGCACCTGTACAATTAGCCATGTTGATCCCATGGAAGGGCTGAAATATGCCGACTACCCGATTTCAGAACTCTCCGAGAAAA
>JBBQAD010000177.1:0-7277 GCA_038315885.1 Fibrobacteria bacterium
CCTTTAGTGTTATTGTCTTTGGGCCCGATTTGGTAAACCTGCAAGAAGAACTAGAGCTGGTATCACAACAAAGTGCCCTTATCTATTGGCCCCAACTCACCGAAATAGCTTCCGAGGCTGCGGATATAACACTGCATTCAGAACCCACGCCTGAAAACCTAGACAAGGCGCTGGTTTCTTCCCTTAAAATTCTGTCACTAAAGGAACGGGCTGTTCAGCTACAAACCAAAGCAGCAGTTTCAGAGACCCGCAACCATCAGCTCAGTCAAATCGGCATTGCTTTGATGACGGAGAAAAATGTCAACAACCTGCTTGCCCTAATTCTAGCAAAGGCGATGGATATCACGGGCAGTGATGCCGGATGTCTATACCTGATTGAAGCAAAACCAAACATTGCAGAAAACCCACAAGACTGGTGGGAGAATAAACAGATGCGTTTTAAATTGACCAAAAACAATTCGGTTTCGTTTGGTTTTGCAGAGTCAGTGATGCCGATTAACCGCAGCAGCATTAGCGGTCACGCAATCTTGACGGGACAACCTGTAATTATTGACGATGTTTATCAAATTCCGGCCAACGAAGAGTATCACCATAATCCCGCTTTTGATAAAGCTTCAGGTTACCGCACCAAATCGATGTTAACACTCCCCATGAAAAACAATCAGGGTCAAATACTCGGTGCCTTGCAGCTTATCAACAAATGCCGTTACAGCGGTGAAGCGATTGTTTCCGAAGAAATCGCCATGTTACAAGTGGTCACATATACTGAAGAAGATTTGAGTTTCTCATTCGCACTTGGTAGCCAGGCTTCTATCGCCATATTAAACGCCCAACATGAGCAAGATATTCAGAATCTTTTTGAGGGATTCATCCGCGCAAGCGTTACTGCAATTGAATCGCGTGATCCGACTACTTCAGGTCACTCCAATCGCGTAGGCGTTTATTGTGTTAATCTGGGCGAGTGTATCAATAGAGTTAGCGCGGGGCCTTTGGGTTCACAGAAATTTACTGTAACACAACTTCGTGAGTTGCGTTATGCTGCTCTACTGCATGATTTTGGGAAAATTGGCGTTCGTGAACATATTTTGACTAAGGCCAAAAAGTTATTTCCCGATGAACTCGATCGCATCTATCAGCGCTTTGAAGTGATCAAGCGAACTATCAATGTGGACATCCTGGGTAAAAAACTTGCAATTGCATTGGATAAACCAGGTGTAGACTTATCGATTGCCTTTGAAAATATCATGGAAGAAGAGCGCGTGCGTTTGGAGGAGGTGGATGACTTTTTTGAATCGGTATTAAAAGCCAATGAGCCGACGCCGCTTCCCCAGGATGTCCATCAGACCCTGGTTCGAGTGGCACAGGCTTCGTACCATGATCTAAAGGGAATCCAGCTAGATTATCTCACTCCAGAAGAACTGGCCAAGCTTTCAATAGGAAAGGGATCATTGAGCCAGCAGGAACGAATCGAAATTGAATCGCATGTCAGCCACACCTATAAATTTCTCTCAAAAATTCCCTGGACCTCTGATCTACGGCAAGTACCCGAAATTGCCCATGCTCACCATGAAAAATTGGATGGATCGGGTTATCCTAGGCGATTAGACGCCACCCTGATCCCCATTCCCTCCCGTATCATGACAATCTGCGATATTTATGATGCCCTAACAGCTAGTGATAGGCCCTATAAAAAGGCGATGCCTTCTGAAAGAGCCTTGCAAATATTGGAAATGGAAGTCAAAGAGGGGAAACTAGACACCGATATTTTCAAGATTTTTATCGAGGGGAAAGTTTATTCTTTAAGCAGTTGATCCTTGAAGAGATTTGTTGCTTCAATTACTTTTGCCCGACTTTCAGGTTCCCATCGTCTAGTGGCCCAGGACATCGCCCTTTCACGGCGACGACGGGGGTTCAAATCCCCCTGGGAACGCCAAAGTTTGCTTCCCCAATTAAGTTGATAAGATTCCTAACTTTTTTTCGGGGGGTATTTATGGTAAAATTTTCATTTCGCGCATCTTGGATAGCAATAGCACTTTCTGCACTGGCTGTTAGCGCTGGACAGAATCAATGGACAGGTACGGCAGGCGATAAACTGTGGTCAAGCCCTAGCAATTGGAGTTTGAATGCGGCTCCGCTTGAGTCTGATACCGTTATCTTTAATTCGACTAGTTTAGATACAATCAAATTGGATGCTAATGCTACGATCGCCTCTCTAAGATTTGAAAGCAGCAATACGGTAACATTAGATTTGGCTAATTTCAAAATGCATACCCTTACACTGGAGGGTAAAGGCGGCGGACTTTTGTGTGGTTCGGATACTTTATTCGTCCACGGAAATACCAATCTTAATGAAATGACCCGTTTTGATGCCAGACAGGGAACTGTGGCAATAATCGCGGATACCAGTTCATTCAAAGCCTACATTTTTCAAGGAAAGCATGAATTCAACAACCTAATACTCTGGTCGAAACCAGGTAAAAAAAAGGGTTCACCTGCGGTCTATCCCAGTGCAGAAACCCTAAAAGTAAAAGGTGATTTAACCCTTGCCTGGAATCGAGCTCCCAGTGGTAGCAACTCGATTGTTGGATTTGATAAAAACAATCCCGTCGTCAAGGTAGGCGGATCATTCAATTCTTTTTTATTGGGAGCAAATGCAGGCGGTAATTCCCAATGGTCTGACTTAGGTAAGGGCACTTTTATAGTTAAAGGAAATGTGAATATTGCCTCTGGAATTAGAACCAATGATCTTACCAAAATTATTCTGATCGGTGACTCGGTTCAAAACTTCTCCTATAGCGGTGGATTCCGCGGCATTGTTGAACACCGCGGCATGGGTGTTTTCAAGCCCGCCCCAGGTGAAGTCATCGGTGAAGTGATGCAATCCGATGGATCCCTCGATGTAAGCGGGAAAAAATTAACCATTTCCCGTAATTTAACCATTAACCAGGGCAGCAAAACCGCTTTAATTGGATTGTCCAAATCGATGTTAACAGTCAATGGAAAAGCCAGTTTTATTGGAAATGATAGCGTCAAGATTTCGCTCAAGGCTGATACACTCTGGACCTTGGCAGCCCATGGCTTGTTGGTCGCCCGCAATGCAGAAATCAAATCGTGCAGTACCCTTGTGACAGTTGGAGTTGCTTTTAATAGTGCAGATAGCGGGGCCAATTCAGGCTGGATATTTAACCCTCCCGCTGGAACAATCATTATCGCTTTACAGCCCAAGGAATTAAATTCCAAAGCCGGTCTTAGTGCTAAATTAACCGTCGGTGCTCTAGGAACTGATTCTTTAATGGTAAACTGGTTCAAAGTCGGCGACAGTGTTTCACTAGCCTCTGGAAATTCTCTTGCCTTCACAAGTCTTACCTATGCTGACAGCGGTTCCAAATATTATGCCAAACTGAGTGACAGTGGCGGTGCGATGGCTATTTCAGATACCGTTCTGGTTTCAGTGGTAGACCCACCCGTCATTGCAAAAGGTCTTAGCGATGTCAAAGGTGTAGAAGGTGATACAGTGAAGTTCACCGTTACCGCCACCGGACTCGACTTGACCTTTCAATGGTATAAAGGCAACCTAAGCACACCAATTAATCAAGAAACTACAGCAACCTTAACTTTGAATGGAGTTAGTCTAGCTGACAATGGAGTGAAATACTATGTAATAGTAAGTGGTAAACATTCTCCTACCCAAAGCGCTTCAGCAAATTTGACTGTTTACAAACGGGATCAACCCCTAATTTTAGCTCAACCTATTGCTGATACTGTTTCGTTAGAAGCCGGTGCTGATTCGGCCAAGTTTTCAGTCAGTGCCAGCAGCACCTACAAAATGAGCTACCAATGGTTTGTCGATGAGAAAGCAATATCCAAGGCCACCGATAGTAACTTTACCTATCCAGTTTCTGGAAAGCAACCGGGTACGGTGATGCGGGTCTATGTTCGCATCAGCAACGAAGCAAGTTTAGTCACCTTCAGTGATACCGTTGATCTCGTTATTTACGACCCTTCGATTTCAAGTCTGCCGCGACGGGCCGGATACTTTACCGAACAGGTATCTTACGCTGAGGGAGTTCTATACTTTACCAAATCCGCCGAGGTTAGGTTTATTTCCAGCAATGGGCGTCAAATCTGGAGTCGCAAGGGCAAGGCCGGAAACTGGCTAATTGTTCCTGAAAATCTGCAACAAGGTATTCGTCAGGGAAGCATTCATCTACAGATACAATAAGAGAAACAATATCTGATAGAATTGGCCCAGAGGTTTTCTGGCTTAAAATTTACTGTTTAGAAAATCATTTTGATTGAAAAAGGTCTGTAGTTGTACAGACCTTTTTTTTATGTCCGCCTTAATTCTATAACTAAGCCATCCAATATTGAGCCTGTGAGTAAGCGCTCTGCATCTGCCCCACCCCTCTTGTCGTAATAGTCGAGTTTTGGCTATAGGCTAAACTGGCGCGCTGCTGAAATGAAGATTGAGCGTTGATTTCCTCGGTGTTTCCGCCCCCACCCTTAAGTTCTTCATTCTTGTTCTCAATTCGAGATTCTTTATCTGGTGATTGAGTCGCGGTTTCTCCCGTCTTGGCATCTGCGTTTAATTCTTTTCTGGCCTCTGCTTCCATTTTAGCTGCTTGCGCGGCTACCCCATGATCGGCCCCCGAAGGATCTGATGGGGCTAAGGCGGCGCGGCGAATAGTTTGGGCTTTGCGAATGGTCGCTTCCGCATCTTTTTCTGGACTGGTATCAATATTTACACTTCCACCGACTGCATAGCGTTTTCCATCAGGACCCGACTGATAGTCAAAATGAGCTCCGCCCTTGGCATACGCTCCAGCAGAAGCCAGATGCTGTTGCTCGTGCTGCTTTACTTCTCTATCTCTTTCCTTTAAGTGTTCTACTTCATCTCTTTCTTCATCTGTGAGTTTCTGAGCAGTTGAAGAAGCCAAATCATCTGTAGCCTGCGCCTCTGATGACTTCAATTTGTCCGATTTTGAGGACTCCGATTGCCTTACCCTCGAATTCTCATTTGCTTTTGCAAGAAGTGCATGGGCCTCTGGCGAAAGAGTGACATCGCTCGAGTGTTGTTTAAAAGTAGCCGTTGATGAAAAGTCTGAATTTTGGGAAGGAACAGACTTTGCCTTGCTTCCCTCAGCTGGGCCTGGCTGAATGGAATTCGGACCCAAACCTGGAAGCATCACAACTTGATTAAAGCTGGGACGGGATGCGAAGGATTGGACGATAGTGGTTAGCATAGCCATAGCTATTGGTCTATCGGCAATTTTGATTACAACTTTAGTGCTAAACTGAAAGAAACTCCCAAAAAAACTGTGAAAACCAAAATCAACTCAAGCGGTCCAAGGTTCAGTTATTCTGTACTGACCTGCATTTCCACACGGTAGATGTTTTTGCCTTCAATTCCGGATTTGGAACCCATGCCTTGAGAGCTAATCTGGTTTCGAGATACGCCTTTTGAAACCAGGTAATTTCGCAAAACATCCGCTTGAGCTTCTGTCAAGGTTTGGGTTTTGGTCTCTCCTCCCACCCGTTTTGCAAAGACCCAGAATTGCACTTTGTCTTTTGGATAGGCCTGAAGGGAAGTAACAATGTTGTCCAGGATTTTTACGGAACTAAAGGTTAGTTCAGCGGTTCCAGTTTTAAACTCCAGGCCAGGCACAACATTTTTAGCCGGGCTAAGTCGCGGGATATCCTCATCAGGGCAACCATCCTGATCTTCTATTCCATTTTTGTTTTCAGCCTGGTTGGGACATTTATCGAGGGCATCCGCTATCCCATCTTGATCGTTATCCAAATCGGGGCAACCGTCTCCATCTTGATAGCCATCCTTATCTTCAGCTTCATTGGGACAACGATCCTGAGCATCTAATATGCCGTCGTTATCATTATCGGGTTCGGAAATTCCGTCCTCATCCTGAAAGCCATCTTTATCTTCAGCTTCATTGGGCGCGCCGTCTTTTAGGTCAGGAATTCCATCCCTGTCGTTATCTAAATCGGGACAGCCATCTTCATCCTGAAAGCCATCGCGGTCTTCTGCATCACTGGGACATTTGTCTAACTTGTCGGGAATGCTGTCCATATCATTATCGAGATCCGGACAGCCATCGGTATCTTCGTATCCATCTTTATCCTCTGGCTCATTGGGACAGGCATCTTTCTTATCAATGATACCATCATGGTCTGAATCCAATGGCAAGAGAGGAATGGATGTGCCTATTTCAAAGAAAAATCCTCTTGCTGGAACCTTCGACATTCCAACTGCAGAACCGATTGCACCTGAACGCAAAGCAAGCAGGGAATCATTGGGATTAATGGCAAAGTCCATTCCGGCCCCCAATCTTACAAACCACTCTGGAATATTCCCGGCAATACCAATTGAAGAGCGAATGGGGTAGCTAGTGAAGGGAATCGATTTTCTGGTGGCGCGGACATTGACTTCAGAATCAAAGCCCCAAAAGATGTTCACATAGCGAATGGGTGCATACTCTAAGCCTCCGCCTATAAGAAAGGCGTTCTCATGACTCTGTTTTGAAACAGCCAGTCCCCAATTTAAATGCATTTTAATATCGGGACCCAAGGCGCTCAGATCCACGGAATTTAAAAGCCTGAGTTCTAGTACCGGCCCATCAGCAGAAAAGGGCTTTTGCGCTGAATTGTCTTCATTGTTCAAATTCCAAACATGGCGGGTATATCCATCTGCATTTGCGCTACCGCTAGGTAGATGTAAACGAAGTAGATAGCTGAGTTCATAGCCTTTTTTGTGCGGATAGGGAGGGTAATTGATTTTTAAAGAGGCCACCAGGTCACCCAAACCCGATGATGACTTATTTTCAGGTGTAATATCTTGATAGAAGGGGATAAACAGTCCAGCTTCCAGATAGTTCAGAATACCATAGCCTAAGGCAAGACTGTAATCTTTCATCAGGGCATCGCCGGCATCAATTTTATTGCCTTGCACATCTTTCAGACCGAGATCAGAACCGGAAACACGTGAGAATGCGAAATCAGCCTGTAAGTGAAAGGGTTCTGCGGGAATAGCACTCAAAATTCTCCCACTGCCTTTCAACCCTCCATTCAGGGCTCCCTCAGCAAAAAGAGAAAGGGGAAGGAGTAAAAGAGAAAGTGCAAATCTCAAAATCTGATTTCGACCCTTTGCCATTGTTTAGCCCCTTGCGCTGCAAAATCTGCAACGAATCAAACTAAAGTAAAAACTTTAACTTATGAAGCCGTTGCTATTATTCCTCCCATGAAAGTATCACAACTATTTATTC
>JBBQAD010000104.1:0-9011 GCA_038315885.1 Fibrobacteria bacterium
GCTTTAGTGCCAAGGCCATCACGGCACATATACAATAAGGGTGCAGCAATTACTTGATAGGGGCTAAAATCATCATCAGGATTGATCACATCAATGGAAAGTCCCATATCCCAAAAGGCCTTGTAGAAACGTTCCACAATTTCGGGATAGTTCAGTGCATCATTGGGTCCATTAGACAGATCCAAGGCCCACCAGTTTTCCCAATCAAATACAATGGCCACTTTTGATTTGATTCTTGAATCCAGTAATCCGGATCCAAGTTTTTCTAATTCATGACCCAGTGCAGCACATTCGCGAAAAATTCGAGTGTTCTCATGCCCGCAGTGATCGATAACCGCTCCATGCAACTTTTCTCCCGACCCTCGCGACCGTCTAAGCTGAAAAAACATCACAGTATCAGCACCATGGGCAATTGCTTGGTAACTCCACATCCGCATTTCACCGGGCAGTCGCACTCTATTTTGCGCGCTCCAATTTACCTGATTGGGTGTTTGTTCCATCAGCATAAAGGGCTTTCCGCCCTTTATACTCCGCATCAGGTCATGTCGCATGGCATTTCGTGCACTGTAACCCCGAAATGGGTAGCTATCCCAAGAGACGACATCAACATGAGGGGCCCACTCTTTATAATTCAACCATTTATAAGTGCCCATCATATTGGTTGTAATGGGTACATCGGGTGTAATCGAGCGTAACACTTCAACTTCTGCCAAATATGACTGTAACAATGACCAAGACTGAAAACGGTAATAATCCAGGACCATGGCTTGAAAACTGGTACGGGCCCGGCCCCAAAAATTCACCTCATTAAGATAATTAGGTACTGGAATTTCATCCCAAGCATGAAAGGTATGACTCCAAAAAGCAGCTGTCCATTTGTCATTTAAATTTTCAAGACTTTCGTATCGATTCTGAAGCCAAACCCGAAAAGACTTTTCGCAAAGATCACAGTAACAATAGCCCCCATATTCATTGCTTACATGCCAGAGTAACAGTTTGTCGTGTTTTCCATAGCGCAAAGCCAGTTGCCTGGCTAAGCCTTTTGATTTTTCACGGAAAACCGGACTGCTTGGACAATGATTATGTCTTTCGCCATAGGTTCTACGTAGGCCACTCTCATTGACACGCAAGACTTCGGGATAGGCTTTTGCTAGCCAAGCCGGCATGGCTCCCGTGGATGTTGCCATACAGAGGTAAATATCTGCATTCGAAAGCCCCTCGATAATCTTATCTAGCTTATCGAAGTCAAATCGGTTTTCAGAGGGTTGTAACTGTCCCCAAGAAAAGACTGGTAAGGTTGTTACATCTATTCCTGCCATTTTAAAAAGTCGGATATCTTCCTTCCAGATATCTTCTCCCCACTGATCGGGATTGTAATCACCACCATACCAGATTTTCGCTAACTTTTTACTAATCATTGTCTAACCTCTACTTCATCCATCGTTATAGCTTGAGTTACAAATTGCCAATCTACCTTTACCTTAATCTGCCCCTTTTCACCTAGCACCGTGATTTGTTCGAAGTTCGGATCAGGCTCAACTGATATAACCATGCCAAAACTTTTAGGAACTTCTGCCACCAGGTAGATAATTCTGACCGAGGTATCCTTGGCTTTACTAAACAATCGGGTGGTGGGAACATTCTCATTTTTTAGTAAATCCTGGCGAGAGACAGCCAAGCTATCGCTGAAATGAGAACAAACCTCTTCCAAGCCAATCCGGTGTCGATGCAAACCCTTCCAGGGCTTTTGATGTCGTCCACCGTTTGAAATCCAAAACAAAGTTGAAGGCAAGACAGTAGGATTTTTCAAGCTTAGCCAGATGTATCCATCTAAGGTAGCCGCCGTCCAAGCTAAGGGTCCCATTTCACTGCTTAGCATAATCAGATCTTCAAATCCTTCTCGGGCCGGATAGCGCGTCAAATCGGCATTACTGCCATCTATTTTTTCTACTGATTGTAATGAATCAAATCGCGCTGCGGTCTTTAAAGATGAATATTCACCCATGGCGGGATTGGTGAAGTCATCCGGTTTTACAGAAGCATATTTGAAGGGGCTAACATTGATACGATACTCTTTGCCATCGGAGGGAAAGTCCAAAATGGCATGGTGGCCAAAGTTATAGCGCCCGCTCACGCCTCTAATTACATGTTCCTGATACACTGCGCAGTGATCTTCCCGCAACGAAACCTGCTTTAAAATTTTTCCTTTGGGCTCTTTCGTTTCCATTTCAAGGCTAAAAGCATCAGATTCCGCCTTTTTTAATTTCCAAGTTCGATTAGCAGATTCTCCGTGTACATATTTTTGTTTTTTTTCATGTCCGAATGGCAAACAGAAAAAATCACCCCTTAGTATTTGGAGTATTTCAGGCGTACCTTTTTCACATTCTTTTGGCTGCCAAGGCGCCAGTGAGAAGGGGCTAACCCACCTATTTTTAAGTTTAAACTCGACTGGTCCGAGATGGCCTCCGCGCTCAGTCAATGCTGCTCGAATTCTCTTATTAGAGATCCCGAATGAGCTTTCCCCATGAATCATTTTTTTATTAACTGACCCCATAACTTCCTTCTTAATGACCTGCTTTAAACAATAAACTGATTCCACTAATGGTAACCAAAGTGATCATAATCAAATGCAACTGTTTTTCTTTGAGCCAAACAGTCATTCTTGTTCCAATTGTAACACCGATAGTGGAACCCAAGGACATTAGAATGACTGTTTTATAAGCAGCATTGCCGTTAAACATAAAGACCGAACCTCCACCCAGCGAAAGAGCCAGGGAAACCAGAATACTAGAACCAATGGCTTTTCGGATAGGCATTTGCAAGATGAGCAGAAAGAACGGTACGGCCAGAACACCTCCTCCCACGGAAGTCGCCCCAATCAACATACCCACAATGATTCCCGCAGTGACACAAATTGATTTTGTAAACCAACTAAGATTCTTAAATACCATTGTATTATTTGCTGAAGCCTTACTTTCGAACTCAACTTTTTTTCGAGTTTTAATTCTAATGATAAACATTATAAAGGCAGAGAATAAGAGTACCAATGCCATAAATAATTGCAGATTGTGGTTTAATTGTTCTCTGCCGGGCCCATGGGAAAGTTGATTCAGAATAATAGATACACCTATAGTAGCAGGCAGCCCCCCCAATAAAAAGAAAAACAATGGAGTATATAAAATGTTCCCTATACGAATATGATTATATGATCCCCAGATTTTTGTAAGTGATGCGTATAACAATCCCGTGCCTACTGCTGTAATCGTAGGAATTTTCAAGATATGGATGAGGGCCGGTTGAATCAAAGCACCTCCTCCTACACCGCTGACACCAATGGCACAACCAATAACTGAACCAACTAGGATTTCCAAAATCCAGGAAAAATCAGAAATAATCATGTAAGAAAAGTGCGAAAAGAAGTACGAAAAGAATAGATGCGCGCGAGATTATTTATCGGGAAAAAGTCTATCCATTGAATTTGAAAATTCCTGATCGGAAGAGGGAGCGTCTTCTAACGGAGTGAACTCATTGTCTTTGATGGATTCAAAAACCGGTTCCAGCTTTTTCTTGGCATGGGCAGCAGCCATTTTTGCCATTCCTAAATTGGTCCGATCATCAAAAATGAGAACCATAATGACTTCTTCATCGATAAGAGAGATGTGAATATTGTCTTTGGCACCCTGATGAAACATTACTGAAAATTCAGCCTCGCCAATGAGTGAAGCAATCGCCTTGGTTGATGCAAAGCTGCCTGCAGCCAAAGCGGCTAAAGAGGTGACATCAAATTGAGGAGCAAAGCCAACTTGTGAAATCAAATTCCCATTTTTGTTGGCAAGTAATACATAGGATGAGGCTGATTCACTCAGCAGGTAAGACAAGATTTTGTTGATCTTGTCGACGTCCTCTTTATAGAAGACAAAATCGCTCATAATGGGTTCTTTTGTTTTCCAAATAAATTACCCCAGAATCCCTTTTTGGGGTCGGCACTTTCATTGGATTCTTCCGGCAGTTTTCGTGTGGGAAAATTACCAGAATCAATTCCAGGCCCCTGAGTGGGTGGAGTAAAAGGCCCTGGCATCGCATGACCAAATTGGCCCAATTGTCCAGGATGACCGGCTTGCCCCGAAAGCGGACCCTGGCCATGAACTGGATTGGGTGCCTGGGGAGCGTACTGATTAGGCGGATTAAATCCCTGCAAATTAGGAGCTGGAGGAGCACCTTGAAAACCTCGGGGCGACGAGCTGTGGGGATCTAATAAAAAAGGCGAAGCTGGGGGAAGCTTGGCACTGGGTGTGTGCCCACCCGGAGTACCGGTTGTACCGGCGTAGCGTTCAAGGAAGGGAGAACTTGCACTGGGGACGGAGTCCAAATTCATCGGAGTTAGTGGAGCGAGTCCAGGAGCTCCGCCGGGAATTGGGGCATTATTCATCGGAAAAGCGCTCTGCTTGTTTGGTCCAGGACCCAAATTAGGAGGTGCCTGAGGCGGAAACCCTGCTGGTCTAGGCATCTGCATCGGCATGGGATTCTGCAAAGGATTTTGCCCAGGAATTTGAGGTCCACGAATTGGTCCTGGCTGAGGGATCATTGGCTGTCCACCAAAAGGGGCTGGTCCTGGCATCGGCGCTCGGGGGGGAGGAGCCATGGGTCTTGCCGTATTGGGTGGTCCAAAATTGGCTCCGCCCTGATTGCCCAAATTCGACGTAGCCATTGGCGGCGGGGGCCTCTGACCCTGGGGAGCTTGAGGTGGCTGGGTCAAGGGTCTGGCTTGGTTTGGTGCTTGGGGAGCTTGTCCAGGGGCAGCTTCACTTCTGGGTCTCACCCTTCGCATACCCGGCGAACCTGCATATTTGGCATTAAACTTGTCGATTACAGCCTTGCCAATAGCCTTTAATGTGGTGAACACGCCGACACCAGTGGCTGCGATAGCTTCGTAGTGAGGCAATCGATACGAATTCATCAAGGCATTTAACTCCGGTATCGTCATGATATCGGGTAGATCACGCTTGTTATACTGTAACACGAAGGGAATGGTTTCATGCGAGTAACCATATTCCCTCAGGTTTTCTTCCAGATTTTGAAAACTCTCTACGTTTTCATCGCGCTTGCTGATTTGCGAATCAGCAACAAAAACGACTCCATCTACGCCGCGTAGTACCAGTTTGCGTGTTGCATTGTAATAAACCTGTCCGGGCACTGTATACAACTGAAATTTCGTCGAGAAACCCTTGATTTGTCCCAAGTCAAGGGGAAGAAAATCAAAGAAAAGTGTGCGGTCTGTTTCGGTCGCCAGAGAAACCATTTCACTCTTGTCATTGTCCGGAATTTTTTTGTGAATGATTTGCAAATTAGTCGTCTTACCACTAAGACCAGGGCCATAGTAGACTATTTTGCAACTGATTTCGCGGGTCGCGTAGTTAATCGAAGCCACGGTTCCTGCCTTTTTACTTGATCAGCGAAGTGACCTGCTGAATTTCCACTCGGATCATGCCTAGGTTTGCCTGGTTATCTGCCAATACCACTAAGAATCCCAGGTCAACAGTTTGTATAACAATTTTACCCTCAGTGGCTTCCACAATCGTTTGTGCGAGACTACCGCACTCCGCACTTAAAACTATTTTATTCGCTAACTGCTGTACAGAAACAATCAGGGCGCTAATTAAATCCGACTGCAAAGGCGCTCGAAATAACGAAAGGATTTCGATTCCGTCGGAACCGACAATCGCACTGCCTCGCACACCTTTTATCGAATTTATTCGTTCCAGAATTTCCTGCACGACGTTATCCTTTATAGTAGCCTTTTTCGTGAATCAGATATTCCAATGCCTGAGCTGAACGTCCGATACGAATTTTGAAGAGCTCGTAGCTACCCTTAGGTCCTGAGACTACGAGGAAAAATAAACTTGCCTTATTCAAATTCACAATTTGGAAAAAATTTTCTGACCCATAGGTTACCTGAACATCAATACGGCCAAAATCCGTCTGCTCCAACTTAGCCAAAGAAGACATGAAGTCAGCCAATAAATAGGGGGCTTGATAGTGCAGCTGCGAATCTGTGTTTTCTCCCGAGGCTACAACTAGTCCATCTCTATCATACAAGATGGCCCCTTCGATTCCATTTACCAAACTTAAATAACTTAAGATGCCCCCGAATTCCCGAGAGTGGATAAGTTCATTAATATTGGAATAGGCTATCATGTTTCTTTATGGTGTCAATTTCAATTGTAGCACCCTTTGTACTCTTACAGCTTGTTTTCTTCTGGGTTCAAGGCAGTTTGAAATAGCCGACCTGCTCGGGCCAGGGAGACCAGTGACTGAGGTGACGCTTTAGTACAAAGACCAAAATGGCGCTGTTCCCCATGCCATGTAACCAAATACTCTTTTTCAAACATCAAGGAAATCTTCTGAATAGACCCGATCTCCAACGCTTTGCCCACTTTTTGTAATTGGGTCGGTAGAAGCGTGGTTATTTCGGTCGCGCGGATCTCATCGCTAGCATCCTTTGTTTCTATGCGTGCGTCCATATGTTGATCCCAGGCCAGGACAAATTTGGTGTTGGGGTCAGCAAAAATCGCCTGGAAATAGGCCCACGCATCGGGCTGAGAGCCGTTTTGAGCTAAGGTCACTTTTTTTTCTACTGCGTTAGACTCAGGTTTCGCACTGGGATTTTGATGGGGAACGCTTTGTTCATTCTCCAAGGTGATGACAAACTGCAGTAATGAAATAGCAATCAAATCGCTGGGGTTGGCTTCAAGCCATTGCAGTAGAGCGACTTTTGATTGGGCAAAGTTGCCCATCTCTATCCAGAGATATTGATACAAATAAAAGACCAACTCTTTTAAACGGGGATTTTCACTGTCTTTATCAGGAGCCAATAGCTTTTCAGCGAGTGTTGCTTTCCGCTGGCGAATGAGTAGACAGGCATTTGTTAATCTTGCAGAACGTTGAATCAAGCCCATTAAATTGGGGTCGTTCAGAAGTATCTCTTCCGAATCTTGGATGCGAAGATTGGGCGGTATGACGGCTGGCATAAATTCTTATGTAGCTACTTCAGGTTAAAATCCAACTCGTTAATGGGTTCATAAAAATACTTTCGACCGCTGGCACTTCTCAACTCTGATTTTGAGAGCGCCGCTTGCTCAACCAAAGTGCCAAGACTTCTGGGAAGCTGACCCTGGTAAATCAATTTCTCAACAATAAAATTTTCCACGTTCTGCTGTCCTAATTTTCCTTTCACATCTTTGACATAATTGGTGGTAAATATATTGGCCGTTCCGGCAATACTCCCCAGCAAAAACCTAAAACATAATCCCAGAATTAAAAACAAGGACGACAGTCCCAAAACCATCGCCGTTAATCGGTCGGTTTCTGACTGGCTTTCAGTTCGAACTACTTCCGGGCTTTCGAGTTTAACTCGGCCCACCGGTTCGATAAATCCTTCATTCCAAAAGTTGACAATGCTATCGTAAATCCGAAAATAGCCGAAAGGAACTTCCCTCTCCAACTGTTGTATAGTCTTCTGTCCGTCAATTGCTTCAAGTAAAAGTTTTTCGTCTCCCAAATCGTAATTGTGGTAGTCTTCGCTTATTCTTCGAAATACAATTTGTTCACTGGTAACAATTTCTTTTAGCCGAGGCCATTCATCCAGACGGCGCATTCCCTCCATACAGGCAAAGTCGGTGGAGATATTCACAGGGCTTAAGGCAGAATCCTGGTTTTTATTACCGGTGCTGAATTCATAGCGACCCTGTCTCCAAGAAAATAGTTCACTCACCATGTCTTCGGCCGCATGGCGAATCCATTTTTCTCCGACGTCGGCCCCTATATATCCTTTAGACACCAGGGTGCTTAACACCGGTCGATTCATCCCGCGCGACACTTCCAAAAGTTCTTCGTATTCACTCGGGTTCATTACCTTTTGTTCAAGCAATAATTGCCGAATTTTATCTTCAGGGGTGTCCGTTCCCACCCGAATTCCAGTGATATTTCCCTGGGAGATATAGATCAATGCCGTGCTTTTTCCATCGATCATTTCCAGGGTGCCAGTTTTCTTCTGCTGAGATATCAATTGCAATACATCGGCCAGAGAAAAATCGCTTAAATACCCTGAGAGAACCATTTTAGCTTTCCTCCACTTTGCGAACGTCGTTCAGCCCATCGCGAAATAGCAAGAACCAGCCGCCTAAATAGATACAGAACAACATAAACCATGAGAAGGATTGAAACGATCCCAACACGAAGTCGGGATATTCCTTAATGGCATGGTTGGAGAGATACACTCCCGCAATCGCGATAGAAGCGAAAAGAAGGTTCATGAAACGACCTGCAGCCTGCCCCCGATAGACCTGGCCTGCTCCCGGAAACAAAAATGAAAGTATCGATCGTAAGGTGTTTTGATAGAGTCGACCTTTGCGTTTAATCCGCAATACCAATTCACCCCTGATTTTCCCATCTGTAACACCTGAAATAGTTTTAAAGCAGCGGGAGCAATGAACTCCTTTTCGGCAAATATTACAACTGATACGGCCACAAACCTTGCATTCAAACAAGGTACCGCCATGGGTTCTGAAAGTGTGTCGTTTGAATTTCAGATAAACACTGATGCTGATGATTAATGCGATAAGCGACAAGAGGGGTGCAGGCAATTCAAAGATACCTGTATTAACTGCAAGACGGGACCAACCCAAAGATTTAATCCGCTCTTGAATACTGGGAATAATCCAGCGTAAGCGCAGTTGCGGGTCAATGGCCCTTCTAGTAAGAGGAATAGACGGAAAATGTTCATCATTGCTGCGGAGAAAATCGGTTAGAAACGAGGGTGCCAGTTCACCTGAGCGGTCGAGGAGTCGCTTGTGTTCTACCGGACGATTATTAAATAACTCGACCTGACTGGCGTTGAACCAGGCTTCCCACATATAGGGAGCCACCTGTCGAGACCTGTCGATAAACAGTGCGGCTGAATCCAGGTTATTAAGAATGAGATAAATATCTCCGCGAATGAGTAAGGCCATCGG
>JBBQAD010000317.1:0-4810 GCA_038315885.1 Fibrobacteria bacterium
GATTCGACGAGGATTATCTTCACGATGATTTAAAAAAGGATTTGCTATGCCAGGCTTCTTGTATGGTGACAATCAAGCAAAAGAACCTAGGGGTAATTATCCCCGACTTGCCAAAGGCGAAAGTGAAGCACCTCGATCTCCATATTGGATGGTCCGAGCGGATCGACTGTCACACCCGGTTGCGATGGTTTATGTTGGTAGTTATGGCTGGGGTATTTCTGCTACTCCTTATTTAGTGAGAACCGAAGGTTTGCTCACTTCACCCCATCCCGGCAGTCAGTGGCCAGTTAGCAATTTTATTGGATTCAATGGCTTCGGATGCTCTATTCAGGAAGGCGCAGCAATCAGTTATACATTGGGCTGGGAAAATGCTCCTGGACTGTATAACTCGAATTGGAAACCTTATGAACCCAACGGAGTGATTGATAACAATGGGATTTATTTGGCACCAGGCGAAGAAATGGGGCTGCACCTTAAGTTGTTTGCTGCTTTGGGAGAGGACCCCCGCTGTCTTAGCCATATTATTCGGGATGTGTATCAGCAGTGGCACGAAGAACCCCGACGTGAAACCTCGGTCAAGGATGGGGTAAAACTGATTAGCGAAGCGATTGAACGCGATAGTTACTTATCGGAATACAAAAACTATTCTACCCAGGTTTTTTGGAAAAAAGATCCGGTCAAAACCGATCCCAAAAGATTGGCGAAGGAAACGGAGGAGGACTATTTCCAAGCGATTCCTTCGATAGCCTGGACAGGAGGATTAGCTTGCGCTGTACCCATGATGGTTGCGGGGATTCGATTAAAAGATGAGACCATGCGACTTCATGCCATTGAATCCATTCAAAACGTGGTTGACAACAGTTACAATCCCAAAAGCAAACTGCCGTATGATGCTTTTAATGTGTTTACCAATGAATGGTCAACAGAGGGTTGGTGGCGAAAATTATTGGATAAGCCAGGGCACTCCTCTTATTTAATTGGGCAGTTTGTGTACTATTTGCTGCGCGCCTACCAGTATGAAGAAGCCTTGGCCGATACACTGCATGAAGACTGGCTTGCCTATGCTGTTAAAATATGTAATCAAATGCTAAGCACCTGTAGCCCCGAAGGCGAATACCCCTACGTCTGGAATGAAGAAGATGGCGAAGCGCTGGATTGGGATGGCATGAGTGGTTGTTGGTGTGCGGCCTCGATAGCCTTGCTTGGGCAAATTCGAAAGGATGATGCATTGTTAGATGAAGCTGCCAAGTCAGAGCGCTTCTATCACAACAAATTTGTAAAGGCGATGAAGTGTTACGGAACTCCGCATGATACCTACAAGGCCATGGATAACGAAGGTATTTTATCTTATATCCACTTAGCTCGAATTCTTCACGAAGAAACCGTAAATGATCTGTATCTCTCAGCTCTAGTCGATGGGCTGGAATATGAATTCACCTGGAAGTTTTGTTGGAATGTTCCCGTACAAGTTGCGCCGTTAAGCAAAAATGGCTGGTGTGCCTCAGGCGGCAGTATTACGTCAACCTGTAATCCGCATGTGCATCCCATGAGTAACATGGTCTTAGATGATTTGTTATATGCCTGGCAAAAAACCGGAGATCGGTATTTGTTGAGCCGATTGAAAGATACCCTGCTGTGGGGATTACAAACCTTTAATCGCCGCGAACGAGAATTTGATTTTGGCCGCCTGGGCTGGATGAGTGAACGCTTCTGTTACTCTCAAGGATTGCTCGAAGAGAAATACCCCGACGGAAGCCCTGCCAGTACCTGGTTTTGTTATTTACCCTGGGGCGCTGCCAATGTAGTCGAAGGCATGATCGGAGACTTGTGGGAGTTCGGAGAAGAGATACTGAAGGTTGAGGAATAAATCTCAACCCGTGAAAAAATGGACTTACTTATAAGCACAGACGACTAATCTGGGAGTGTTAAAGAGGATATACTGCGCCCTTGACCATCTATCCAGACATTGTGTCCATCTATAGCCCTAAAAAGTACCCCGGATCCATTAGAGGTAGCACTAATTGTTGGTGTATTCGAAAAGCGCAAGGCGGGGTCAAGCAGATAAGTGGAAACATCGCTGTCTGATGTGCCCACAGTTAAGCTCTGATATTTAAAAGAGCGAACCTCTGCTCCATAGCTCCCCTCTGCTCCAACTACGACATACTGGATTCCTGTGACCTTATAGGGACGAGTAGTGGAGCTCGATCCTGAGCCTGAAGCAGAAGAATGATCGAGTTTAATGTTACTCTTATCACTCCAAGTAAATCTTATTGTGGCTTCTTTTCCGATATACTTTTTCCAACCATCCCGACAACAAACCCGATATTCACCTTCAGATTCATTAGCAGCCCTATCATAGGCCTTAAATTCCACAAAGTAATCACGGGATGCTTCTTTACGAATTCTAACGTATCCATAGTGTCCACCTGATGCGCGCTGGGCTAATTGAGAAGATTTGTATACACTAAAGTATATGTTTTTATCACTTGAGAATTGATCAGATCCAAAGTTAGGCAAGACCGTAAACTTCAATTCTGCAAAACCGGAGGACATGGGCTTGGAGGCAGTAAAGAGAATTCGGTCCGATTTGCCATCACCTGCATCAGCGGCCCAGCCTTGGTCAAACTTTCCACCCGTGACCTGGGCTGCTCCCGCATTCCCGGAAGTGAAATCACCTTTATAGATCGTTGTTTGCGCAAAGGTGAAAGAAAAACTAAGCGCGACTACAATTAAGGTTTTCATCGGATCCCCCAACTAATGGATTGTTTACAAACTCATTAGGTATTTAGCGCAAAGAGGATTCAGCCATAGGACAAAGAACTAGCACTAATAACCCACAAAGTGACAAAAAGGGTAAACTCGTTACCTACCACCGTGATAGGTCCTCATAAAATCGCCTAATTAAGGGTTAACAATCTTTTTCGGGTACTTGAGGTAGTAGGAAGCGGCAGTCCAGGACAGTGAATCTCCTTCGCAGCCTGAAAGCCTTTTAGCAAAAATGCTTATTGGTTAGGGATTGTTACATCACCGAAGAAGCCGCTGTTGATTGCACAAAAGAAGAAAGTGGATATACCATCATCGGCTGCACAGACGTTTTGAGCATTTAAAGTTGGATCGAAATTGATTGTACCTGTGCAAGTTTTGTCATTGAATTTCCCGGTAAGATTAAACGCGCCGTCTTTTGTAGTGCTGGTAATTTTTGCGGACTTATCAGTATCCGTATTGGTTAACTGAATTTCTTCACAGCTCTTTATCTCCACATTAATCGAGGGAAAGCCGGAAAGTCCCTCCGCCATCGACTCTCCAGCTAGGCTGCTCATGCAAGCTGTTCCATAGATACTTTGTTCAATCTTTGAATTGGAAACTGTAACCTTTCCTGACAGATTATTTCCAAACATTGAGAGACCATCATCGGGAGTCTCTTCGCCTGTGCAATTGGCATTTTGAAAATTTGTCGGTAAGGCGACCGACTTTAAGTCGCTGGCAGTAAAAGTTCCGATGATATCAGTTCTAGGTGCATCAAAAGCAGACCCGAAGCAGTCACTCTCTTCCCACACATAGACTTTCCCTCCAGAAAAACCATAGAGTGATGTATCTTGGCTAGTTGTCTTTTTAGACGTGCCATTTACACAAGAGTACTCATCATTTTCACTGATGAGTATGCCCTTTGCCTTATCAATACTGATGACTTTAGCGGTGAATGTAAACAACAAGGGTTTTCCATCCAGGTTTCCGCCGGTAGAGCCTTCATCGCTGCTTTCAGTGCAGCTAAAAAGCGACAGTGTCAAAAGTCCGGCGATTATTCTTAAACAATTATTTTTTCGCATAATTACTCCTGAAAATGAATCAAATCGTCATTTTCCTTAAATCAACTACAATGCTAAATAATCCCATATATCGGTGGACAAATTCCAGATAATCCTTTTAAAGGATGGGGAAGAAATATTTTTTCATGTTAGGTAAAGAGGATGTTCCCAATTCTTTCTAAATGAGAAAACCAAGTAACCTAATTCAGGAGAACGTATGCGAGCTGTACTATTGCTGGGAATGTTGATTGCCCTAATTATTGTGGGAATTCTGTATTCTAAACGAATGAAGACCCCGGTTGCCTTGCCCGCCGGAGTAGAAGAGAGTTCCAGTGAGCTTTACATCAAAGACCCAACTATAGACAAATTGCCAGGTGAGTTAGAAAAAAAGGCAAAAGCTGCTTTAGAGCAAGGCGCAAAGAGAACCGATGATGCAATGAAGGATCTTCAATAAAGCAAGCGCATCGGTTGCCGGCCCAACAAGTCGTGACTCTGATTTTCATGAGAAAATAATGGTGTAATACTGAGGTTAGACTTTCCAAAGGAATAATATTTTATTTCGGACCTAGAAGCCAAACGTGTTGAGACTTTTGTTTGGGCAGTACTGAATGTCACAGTAATGCGTTTGGAATCTCTCTTGGCAAGGGTTCCTGCATCAATCACAATTTGATTCAGACTATTGGCTTCAAGATCATAGGATTTTTCCTTGGTTATTCCGCTGCCTTTATAAACGTATACATCAACCTTGGCACTGCCTTCACAATTGTTTAGCTGTATAGAAATCGCCTGATCGGAATCCAAATCATTGGCTAAAAGAATGGTCGCCGTTTTGTTGTCGGCATCATAGCTGGAAAGGGCTTCCAC
The DNA here is from genome assembly GCA_038315885.1 of Fibrobacteria bacterium. GTDB lineage: Bacteria > Fibrobacterota > Fibrobacteria > UBA11236 > JBBQAD01 > JBBQAD01. The sequence continues at coordinate 4,671 of JBBQAD010000317.1, forward strand.
CTTTTCATCTTTACCATTACCCAGTTCACTTTGTAGTCGTTGGCCTTTCATCTCCGCAAAGTCTTTAAAAAACCAGTACACTGGCAGTTTGGAGCCATTTTCATTTAGCAAAACGGAGTTTGAACAATTTCCTGTAAAGT
>JBBQAD010000118.1:0-8639 GCA_038315885.1 Fibrobacteria bacterium
AGCCCCGACAAGCGAGACTTTATCACCTTTAGCCAACAAACCAAAACAGAGACCAAATCAAGTATCGGACCTCTGGTACTGAAACAGTTACAAGATACCATGGCTGCCCGCAAAGCCCTGATTCCCAAGGATGCCAAGCCCGAGGTTTATTTTGGAGTTCCGCGAGGTTTTGAAGCGGTTATCGATAGTTTCAGACTTTCCATCGCCCGAGCAAAGGTGGAAGCTGAATTTGATTGGCCCTATGCTCGTTATAAAGCCGGGATGGCCTTTCTTAAAATGGCAATCCTATATCGGGATTCCGGTTTGTCAGATGAAGACTATCTGCGGCAAGCCCTAGAAAGTCTGGAAACTAGTTTTCGCCGTTCGGAAGCTAAAAATTTGGAGATTGAATCGCAGATTGCTTACATCGTAGCCGCTCTCAGTTTACGCCTCAATCAAATCGATCGATTTCAGGGTTTTCTTAGCGCTCTGGACAAATTAAAACAGGAAGCAACCGAACAAGCCAAAACCAATCCTGCCATTAAAGTAACCTCGGTTGAACAAATGGGACGCAAGGCCAAGGATTTATGGGTCGATCGCGAAAGCCCCGATCTCTGGAAACACTAAGCTGCTCGAAAAGCACCTTCACAGCGAGGGACGCTTTACTGTGGTGTTTTCTATGGGGAATTTTTAATCTCGCAGTACCTGCATTTAGTGAAACAATAGGGATTATAGATGGATTTCTTGCAAGCGATAAGTCATATACAGGAACTAGTACACTTAAATTCTTAAGCCTTCCCGTTAGCGCCCGCAGCTCGGCCATGGGTGGTCACAGTTCGACTACAGAATCTGAAGCTTCTGTGTTACAAATCAATCCTGCCTTGTTGGGAACCTTTAACGACTATAGTTATACAATTTCACACACTGAAGTCTTGGGAGAATTTCGTCACGAATATCTGGCGACAACTATACCAACCCGCGAATGGGGTAGCTTTGGTTTTGGTGCAAATGTATTACTGGCAACGGCCTTTGAAAACGCGCGCGACATTGATGAAGAACCCAGCTCACCGACTGCAATGGATTTGGCACTGGGTTTGGGTTATGGCAAAAATTTGTGGGAGAATCGGCTAGCTGTAGGTGGACGGCTTGATTTAATTCGCTCAGCCATTGATGATGTAGGAGCATACACTTACGCAGCCAGTTTAAGCTCAACCTTTTTTCTGGCTGGCTCGGTCCGCTTGGCTGTAAACATGGAGCATTTGTCGCACGGTATCCAGTATAACACTGCTACCGCAGCGCTTGAACCGGTGCAAAAAGCTCTGTCCATTGAAATAGGCCGTCTCGCTGTAAAGTTTCCTTTAGGAGGCCATATTGGCCTGCTAAAAAATGGCGAAGGCAATGAAATCATCTATGGAGGTTCAGAATGGGATCTGTTTCAGCTCATTAAATTACGCGCAGGTTATCAGTACCGTTCTTTAGCGGGACACTTTGAAAGTAACTCTGCCCTTACCTTGGGCTTTGGATTAAGCTTCGCCAATACCGGTCTAGACTATGCCTTTCGCAATTACAGCCCTCTGGGGCAAACTCATCAAGTTACAGTAAACTATTCGCGAAAAGGCGTGGGGCCTCTAAAAGATGATGAATTGTTAAGCAATGCGCGTGAAGCCTACCGAGCTGGGAAGTTGAAGAAGGCTTTAGGCTTGGCTACTAGCGCGCTGCATCGTAATCCCAACAACCTAAGCGCCGTTGCCCTCGTGCAGCAAATAAAACAAGAGTTACTCCGCTTGGAAGGGCTTTCTATTTCCATCTTCTATACAGCAAATAACCGAGGGACCTTGGTTCCTCAGACTGTTTCAGGCCAAGTTGCAGGGGGTTTAGCTCGCAGAAAAACAAAACTGTTTGAACTCAAAGACTTGTATCCGCACAATTTAGTGGTGGATGCGGGCGATCTCAGTTCATTGGAAGCTCTGCAGGGATTTGAAAAACTGATTTACGAAGCAATAGGGCAAATGCCTTATGATGCAATTAATCTAGGACAAGCCGAACGCCTAGCTGGAACCGATTTACTCGGACCCGTACAATCAGTATTTCGTTTACCGCTCTTCAGCGCCAATGTATACGAAAATTCCATCCCTCTTCAAAAAGAAAAAGTGTTTACCAGCAAACGCGGCCTCAAAGTGGCACTCATTGGCCTCATGTCTCCCGATACCAAATTACCTCCGGGCAGTTTTGTTAAGAACGAAAAACAAAAAATGTTTCAAACGCTGGATTGGTTGGCAGCGGCGCGCAGTTGGTATCTCTCCTGGAAGGAAAGTCCCGATATATCCATTGTTCTTCTGCGGGGAGACCGTGCGGCAGCCCAGCAATTGGTCCAGAGAATTCCCGATTTAAGCTTAATCGTTCTCTCGGGCGATGAATCCGCTTTTTCAGCGCCGGTAATTTTTGGTAACACTCTGGTTTTATCACCTGGTCAGCTCGGAACTAAAATTGGTCATTTGTCACTCCAGTTTAAGCAGGGAAAAGGGATTACTGGCTATAGTCACGAACTTGTTCCTATCGGCCAAAATGTGGTACCTGACCCTGCCATTCAAGCCTTGCTGGAGCCTGCAGTCGTTTCTTTTTCGCCCTTAGCCAGTAATGCCATGGCTGTGCCGTCGAAGTCGCAGGTCTTTGTCTATGTAAACGCTGCGTCAGGCGAAGCTGCTGGAAATCTTTCTTTGAAAGACATGAAATCAAATTTGGAGTTTAAGTTGGGTAGTGCCAAATCTCCTTTGGGAATCAGCCCCGTGCTGTCTTATCGCAACTCCCGAGTCGCTTTTATTTCTCCTGTGAGTCGGGAAAAAGATGAGTTACGTACTCAACAAACCAAGTCGTCTGGGTCTATCGCTCTTGCCAAAAGTGTTAACAAGATTCGAATCCTGCGTTTCAGCCCCAGCGAAGCCTGGCTCTATTATATAGCTGAATCTCAAGGTCAGTGGGACCTGTGGCGTTCATCACCCACCAGTGACCACGGAGAGAATATTACCCAAGGCCGCTTTGGAGAAGTTTTTGATTTTGATGTCTCCTCAGACGAACAGAAAATCGCCTTGGGGGCTAAACAGGCTGGCAAGAATGACATTTGGGTAGGAGATTTGAGTTTGAAACAAGTGATTCGGATTAATGAAAAAGACATGGAAGCCTCCCAACCTCGTTGGCATCCCAATCAAGAAAGACTGGCCTTTTTACAGAGAAACTCTAGCTATAGCCGAAATTGGAATCTTAGCCTCTACGATTTTGGACAGGGGAAACTCTTTAATTTGACCGAGGGAAATCGCGTGGAAGAAATATGCTGGGCAGCAGACGGCACAGAACTGTATTACACTGCAGGAATTAATTTGACAGATCTAAACGCCTGTAAGCTCAGTGATTTATCACAGCGAAAATTAACCAAGGGTTCCGATCAAGAGCCGCGTTCTGAAAAAACGCCAATAGCCAAAGAGTTTAAAGGAGAAGCGGGCCTGTTATTCGAAGCGAGATACAGTAATAGACGTGAAATCCGATGGGTCAATACCAGCAATGGCCCTGAAGAAGTGATGGTCAGCCAGCCGGGTTACAATCGCCTACGTTAAAATTACTGCAATGTTAACGGTTATAAAATCGGCAGCTATCGCAGCGACTAAAGGGCTTTTTATGAAAGCGACGACGCGCAGCTCTCAGATAGCTTGAAATGGATTTTCCAAATAATTCGGGCTGTGAACCAGGCGTTTGGGAAGCGGCATCCCAGGGTCGACATGGAATTTCTGTACAGGGATAGACGGAACCATCCCGTTTTGCCACCGCTTCAAGGCCAACATAACTGCAATGGCTACCCAGTTTCCCGATGACTCTTCCTAAGACATATAAACAGTAATCCAACTTTCTTCGATGTAAACGAATCCCTTGCAGCACAGAAAAGAATTTCCAGGCGGAAAAATCAAAGGGAAAGTCGAAGACAATGCCTTTCAAAAATAATTTCAAACAAACCTTCTGCATTCTTCTCATCAAGGCGGGAGGTAGGCTTGAAGGCTTTTCGGTAGGATTAGTTTCAGGTATCAATTCCAAATTTTGCAGCCGCAGGCAATCCGCTCCAATCTCTAAGGCAAAATCGGCAAAGTCTTCGACTTCATCTTCAGTCTCATCCATCAAGATACTGCTGATAATAATCTTGGGATAAGTACGGGAACCTTTAAGCTCTGAAAATCTCCGGACATTTTTCATCATGGTGTCAAAATTGGCACCTTTGCGAATGGCTTCGTATCTCTCTTTTCGTAGTGAATCAATGGAAAAAATGATTCGCGATACAGGTTGGCGCAGTATGGCTTTGGCTTTAGTCTCACTGAGTAAAGTAGCATTGGTTATAATGGTTAGATCTCGGCTGCCCGAAGCACCCGCAATGGCTTGTAAACTCTCTTCGAAGCGAGGATTGAGTAGAGGTTCTCCCGAGCAAGAGAGGTAGATGGCCCAAATATTGTTGCCTAATTGTTGGACTAGTGGAGCCAAAATTTCAGGACTAAAAGAACCTCGCCCCACGTTGCCCCCAATACCTGTGGGACAAAAGTCACACTTGAGATTACAGCGATCATCTAGATCAAGTCGCAGGAGGGGGCGCTCTAAAAAGGCAGGTAACATAGGGAATAAAGATACACGGTATTACTATTTCGCACGAAATAAAAATCGAAGAAAATGAATAGTTATTATAGAGAATTACAGGCAGGGATTGGAGTCAAGCATGCGGTATCGGGTTCTGGGCCGGACAGGCATTGAAGTTTCAGAAATCGGCATAGGGGCCTGGCAATTAGGTGGACCCCTCCAGCTGAACGGACAAGAAGATGGCCACCCTGAAATGGATGTTCAGGATGTGATACGACTCATTCATCACATGCAAGACCAGGGAATCAATTTAATCGATACAGCTGAGCAGTATGGAGATGGCGAAAGCGAACGACGAGTTGGGCAGGCCTTGAAAGGAAGAAGACAATCATGGCGTATTTCTAGCAAATTTGGAGCAAGACGAGGTCCGGCGGGAGAGCGCATCAATGATTGCAGTCCGGCTACCATTCGAAAAAGTTTGGAAGCTTCCCTACAGCGGCTGCAAACCGATTGGATAGACGTTTATCTGTATCACGTCCCTCCTAAAAATGAATGGATACAAGAAGGAAAGGATATTTTGGAGAGATTAAAAAAAGCCGGTCATATTCGTGCCTATGGAATCAGTAGCAATAATATCCATTCCCTGAAAAATTTGGCCGATGCCGATGCTGTCGAAGTGATACAATACTCCCAATCTATTCTAAGCCAGCAATCCGAATTACTCGAGTTACAGAAACAAAAAAAATGGGGCGGAATTGTGCGGGGGGCTTATGCGGGAGGCAGATTATGCGGAAAGTATTTTGAAGTCAATCCTATATTGAATGCGCAAGACTCACGCAAAAATTGGTTGAAGCCCAATGCTTTTACTAAATGCAAAGTTTTTTTGAAGACAGTTCCCGCTAATATGACAATGGCCCAAATGGCACTGCGTTTTCTTTTAGATAATCCCTGTACTCACTCCATTATTCTGGGAGCAAAATCGATTGAAGATTACATGCAGGTGTTACCGGTACTCGATATGCCCGTCCTAAGTGAATCTTGCAAAAACGAAATTGAAGCGGCTAGAAAAATTGCTTTACAAGAATCCTAAGACAAATTTAAGGAGACGAGAAGGAACTAATTTACTCAAGCTGCTCGGGTTATTTCGTTATACCAAGAGAGTAAATAACGCTGGGTGTTATCATCCAAATTTTCAAAGCGCAGGCCGATTCCCGCTAGATCAGGATCGTCTACTACCCAGGCTACACGGGCCGGCATTCCATTGATATTGGGATTGTGCTGGCTGGTTAAATAGACGATATCGCCTGCAAAAAGGTCAAAACGACCCTCTACGAAGCAACCTCCCAGATTCATATTCAGAATATTGGTTTCATAGGCTCCCAGCTCACATTGAAGTGTAACACCTATTTCGACAACCCAACGAGGTGAAGTTCTGCGGTTTGGATCTTGAGACATACATGGCTCCTGGGTGGATACATCTAATCATAGGGCATAACCATAAAAAGTGCAGCAAAAATCCACATGAAGGTAGATTCAGTGATAAAACCCCAAATTCTGCCAATATTATGCATGTTTAAGTTTTAGAACCTGCCCTTTTGTAGCCCATAAATTCTCATCTTGACAAGCAAGACTGAGTCAAATTCGGAGTAAAATTTACACGAGATAAAATTATTTAAACTCAGACCAGGGATCTTCTGGCCAGGGATGACGCGGATAGCGACCACGCAGCTCCTTGCGGACCTGATGGTAAGTGTTATTCCAAAAATCATCCAGATCCCAAGTCTTTTGTGTTGAACGATAATTGGGTGCAAGAATGTTAAACCGCACCGCAATGAGGCCTTGAGCAATGTGACATTTACCGCGCATCCCGAGAAAATCGGCTATTCGGGCTGAAATTTCCGGGGCTTCGCTCTGCGAGTAAAGCAATTGGGCCTGCTTGCCCCTTGGCAGGCTAAGATGGCTCGGGCAACTCCTCTCCACAAATGGGCGCATGGAGCCCAAATAGTTTTGTATAACTGAAAGAATAGGTCGTTGATTTACTTTACGAAAATCGGACTCATTGTTTACATACTCATCGAAGATGAGCTGCCAGTCTTCATTATCCAAAAGGGGAATACCATACTCGGGAAAGGCCTTAGCAGCAGTCACAATTCTGGCAACATATTGATCCACCTGTTCATCCCAGGATTTTGGAACCAGTTCACGGGAAAGCAGCTTATCAACAAGACTGTCTCCCCCAGTAGCTTGACTTGTTTTCGGTTTTTCAGAAGTTTTTAAGGATCTCCAATAGACACAGTCCAGATTTTCCTGTTTGGTACGTTTTGTATCCCAATGTAACTCTTCCTGAATTTGACACTCATCTGGAAAACAGGTCTCAATCCATTTTGATTCCAGGGGTAGAAACAAGGAAGCTGAAATCCGCCGGTGGCCATCTCGGAGAGATTCCATAATTTCAAGGGCGATTATAGCTTCACAGCCTTTATCTGTTTTGCTGACCAGGCTGACTTTTCGACCATCAAGGAGAGTAAAGGCTTGTTGGCCGGTGTTTACACTATTGGTTATGTTAACAGAGTTTTGCGCGGGACGACTACTTGTAGCACGAAGCCCGCTCGCGATGCGAGTATAGTAGGCTTGCATCCAAGGTAATGCCATGCTCTGGGTCCAAAGAAGATCAGCCGCTTCTGTAAAATCAGCTTTGGACGGGTGGAATTTTAATGCTTTAAAAAGCTGTTCGCGTGAGGCTGTCGTTTCATTCTGCTTCGGTTTCCAATTTCCGGCTATCCACAACTGAGCGAGTCGAAAGAGTGAGTTTTCACTATCACTCTGTTCACTTGAATCCAATAAGGCTAACATGCTGCAAATAAGCAAGGTATCGGGTCTTTCTTTGACCGCAGTGAGAATATGACCGGTTCTAGGGTCACTGAAGCCAGTGCCATGTGTAACATCGCTTTGACGGTGATTAGAAAGGCGCGTGAGCAGCTCCATGGCGCGCTCCCAGGCTTCTGCCTTAGGCTCACTTAACCAGCTCCATGTCTTGCCAGGTGATACAGTACGATAGAATTCAAGCAGAATTTTGTATTGCCAAGCTGGTTTCACCAATTCAATGCGCTCGACTTCCGGCTCCAAACGCTCGGGTAGTTCACTTTGGCGGCGCTCATCCCATAAGCGAATACATTTCCCAGGCCCCGTGCGACCTGCCCTTCCCTTTCTCTGCTCGGCTTGGGCTTGAGTGATACGTTCAATAAACAGGGTATTTCTGTCACTCGCCCCATCATAACGCATGACCCGCGCCAAGCCAGAGTCAATGACCAGGCTTATCTTGGGAAGAGTCAGCGAGGTTTCCGCAATGTTGGTTGCTACAATCACCCTTTTTTCAGAAGATTCACTCAGCAATTTTTGTTGTTCCGACCAGTCCAGTGATCCATGCAAGGGGTAGACTTTTGCCCCTTCTCGGGCCGCCAAGGGGCTCAAGGTCTCCAGGCATTTGTTTATCTCGTGCTTACCCGGCATAAACACCAGGGTATTTCCATCATTGCCTAGTGAGGCTTCCCTATAAGCGCGGGCTGCTTGATCCCAAATAGTCTCACCCGCTCGCGAGGGCTGATAGAGGATCTCGACAGGATACATTTTAGCCACTACCTCTAAGCTTTTAGCGGCAGGAAAGTAGTCGAGCCACAGCTTGGTATCTAAGGTAGCCGACATGGCGATTACCTTAAGCGGATTGACTTTTCGTTGCATCAATAAGTGTAAACATGCGCAAATCCAGTCCATCTCCCAGCTTCGCTCATGTAACTCATCGAGTATTACAAGTCCAACTCCAAGCAGGGCGGGATTGAGTTTTAATCGCTCCAAGAAAAGGCCATAGGTCTGAAAGCAAATTCGGGTGGCAGCGCTAACCCGCGAATCAAAGCGCACCTCATACCCAACTTCTGCGCCTAGATTTGAATTTTTTTCTTCAGCAATGCGTTGAGCAAGACCTTTGGCTGCCAATCGCCTCGGCTGCAGAGCAATAATCTGGCGACCTTCGAGCCAAGGTCTTGCTCAACGCATTG
>JBBQAD010000255.1:0-5647 GCA_038315885.1 Fibrobacteria bacterium
ACTCCTCAGCTTTGAGTGAATCGAGCCGTAGCAGCAAGTGAAGATGATTGTCCATTACCGAAAAGCCACCGACGGAAACTGCAAAGATTTCCGCCAGTTTAAAGACTTGGCTTTTCCCGAAAGTTTTGTTGAACTCATGAAGGGAATGATGGGTCAGCCCGAAGGCGGTTTCCCCCCTGATTTGCAACGGGCAGTTTTGAAAAACCAAGAACCCATTACCTGCCGACCCGGTGAACTGTTAGAAGAGTTTCATTGGCCCACAGCCCATCGACAATTAGAAAACCAATACCATCGCAATTTCAGTGAAGAAGATCTGATGAGTTATGCCATGTATCCAAAAGTCTTCAAAGATTTTTGCAACATGCAAGATTTGTACGGTGACCTCTCGGTTATGGATACCCCTAGCTTTTTCTATGGCATGAAAGTGGGACAGGAAATTAGTGTTACTATCGATCAGGGGAAAACCTTGATTGTCAAATTGCTGGCCATCAGCGATGTGCAGAAAGATGGAACCCGAACCCTCTTCTTTGAATTGAACGGTCGCGATAGAACAATTGTGGTGCGCGATCTCGCTTCAGGCATTGAAGCCAAATCCAAGGAAAAGGCTGACCCTACCAATGAAAACCATGTGGGCGCCCAAATGTCGGGCAAGGTGGCAGAAATCGCCGTTAAAGTAGGCGACTCGGTTGCCGAAGGACAGAAACTGTTGGCCACCGAAGCGATGAAAATGTTCAATATGATAGTATCACCACGCCATGCCAAGGTAAAACGTATTTGCGTCGCTGTTAGTGATACAATTAGTGCGGGTGATTTGCTGGTTGAATTAACCGATTAAAATTAAATACCTGATAGAGCAGGGCTATTTATTGCCGTGTTCTATTTGATATGACTTCACTTTATTTGAAAGATGGCCCATGTCAGATGAACGAGACCTAATCATTATTGGGGACAGAATTCTAATTGCCCCAGATAACAGCAAGGAAAAGACAAGTACAGGCTTGTTTTTACCTCAGGGATTGGCGGAAAAAGAAAATGTGCAAAGTGGTTATGTAGTCAAAACCGGGCCAGGCTACATGCTTCCCTTTACTGATAACAGTTCAGAACCTTGGGCACGCAGCCGTGAACCGCAGTATGTTCCCTTACAAGTTTCAGCGGGTGATTACGCTATTTTTCTGAAACGGGAATCGATTGAAATCGAGTATGAAGAGAAAAAATATTTAATAATTCCTCAAGCAGGCATATTGGCAATCATCAGGGAAAAATTTGGGACAGGTGAATTATAAGCTTCCGACAAAATACCCCGCTAGAAACACCTGGTAGTTGTTGTTCAGCCATAGTAGATACTTCAGGTTAGTCCCTCAATTTTCTCAAAACTCCTATTCATAAATTAGACTGCCATTTTACTTGTAAACCTATCTTATACTGGGTTGGTTTGATTATCTGTTCGCTGGGAGTAACAAAATGCTAAAGCACCCAATCAAACGCTGGCTAGATTTTATTCTTCTCATTCCTATTCTTCTCATTCCTATTCTTCTCAATCAAGTTCATGCCGGAGACAAAAAGATATTTGTAGGAGATACGGTTTTTTCTGGAAGCATGGGAGGAAGCGATTCCATAACCTTAAGTATCAGTTCAGGATTGCTCCACTTTAAAGGAAAATGGGACGGAGGGCATAGTACTGCTAAAAGTTTATGGACATTGGGCCCTAATGGAAGCATTTATATTGACAAAGAGGCGGAAATCAACAATAACATGAAGGATAAAATAAATGCCCGTCAGCTTTCTGTTTTCGGTCAGGGCCCCCAAAGCACTCTCGAAACTGACCCGAACTTCGATGCCGATCACATGGGTTATAACCCGACAGATACGAACAATTGGGTTAGCAACGGTTGGTCTGTACTTTATTTAAAAAACCTGACATATATAACACATGCTTCCAAAAATCTCCCAACTGTTAACAAACGTTCGGGTTCTCCCCCCTATGATTTGACTCACCATGGTCTGTTAATCTTTCAAGGTGGTAGCAAAACAGTCTGGAAGGTTAGTGATACAGATCAGTCCTACGATGGTGGAATCAATTGGGATCATCCCCTAGATGTTATTGTGGATAAATCATTAACTTTTACGGGTGTCTATGTTGATGCGGCCAAGGTGCATTTTGGTTCATTGACCAGTGGAGGCTCAACCCTAATTAAAAAAGGGAAAGGAACTTTGCATATCAGCGGCTCCCAAGGTTATGCGTCTGAGGCAAAAATTGTGGTAGCCCAGGGTACGGTGATATTCAATACCGATCCTGGAAAACCCAATGAAGATCAGTTAAATAAGCCCTATAAATTGCAGTCTCCAGGGCAGCACCTCTCTCTCGAAGTATCGTCAGAGGGCGAGGCACAACTACTGGCAAACGAGCCTGTGTGGGATGCCCATAATAAACTCTTTTTGCCGCAAACCAAACGAAATGGTTTTTACACCATTGAATCGCAAGGAGTCATGAAAGTTGGCGCCGGACAGATTGATATCTCTACTACACTGACACTATCGAGCAGCTCAATCTTGATACTCAGCAATATAACAGATTCCAGTTATTGGACAGCCGAAGGAAAAATCCAGCTAGCCGGAAATATTAAAATTGAAGGAGGAAGTTTAGGACTTGGTAAACATATTTTGATGAAATCCAGTGCGGGCATAAGTGGTACTTTTAGTTCGGTACAAATACCCGATGGGGTCATCCTTGGCTATGATGAAAAGTCCCTTTTCGTAACAGTGTCCAAACCCTTAACTCTTCGAATGTTCAAGACTAAGAGAAATAATTTGCAGGAAGTTTATTGGGGTAGCTTACTGATGGGAAATAAATTTCGGCTAGATGGAAAAGGATTATGAAGGAAGCCTAAATTCCAAGCATCCCAAATGGTACTCTCTCCCAATTTATTAGTGAATCGGATTGATTGGGTAGAATCTGAAAAAATTCAATGTATACAATACCGGCACGGGCTGGTAAAAATAAGGAAAGCGAGGGCATGTCATTTTCGATGTCCTCTAATTCCAGTCGATGTGGTTCACTTTCATCCGATAGCTTCATTCCACCGGGAATTGGTATCCAAAATTGATTTTGATAAACAGCGTCCGAACCGCTGCTATAAGCGTTGAATTCAAAAGGCAGTAAGGCTCCTGTGCGAAATTGATCTAAAGAATTCTGCATCGGGTATTCTTGTAATCGTCCCACTCTTACGCTTTTATTTTGTAATACAAATCCACCAGGATGATATCGAATTAACAGAATTAATAGATTTTGATTTTTGCCTGAAGCCTCTGGTCGAGGCCCATTTTGTGCGCACGAAAACAATAAAATTAGTATGCCAAGCGCATGAAAGGTATGATACAACAGAACAGACTGATGTAAGCGTCTACGTGTGGTGAAGGGGGCCTCTGTCATTGCAATCAATGCAATTTAATTCTGAAGCCTCGTGGCTCCAGAATTATTTTTATCTGTATTTTAAAGTTTTAAACGTTTAAAAGTAAAACCGTCCGCCCAAGCCTCCATTGAAATAGACAAAAGTACCGGGGGTCAGATTCAAAGTTGGCGCAAGCTCCAAATACATATCAAAAGGAGCGCTACGGGGAAGCCAAGTTACCCCTACCAAGCCCCGTACGCCTAACAAAGCGTCATAATGCCGCCAATATTCAAAACTCAAACCCGGACCGTAATACAAGGCGAAGGGCTCACGGGTTTTAAAGACTGAGAAGTTATGAAAGACATAATCTCCATGAAAATGGAAGCCACCCCCGCCATAGTAATCGTAATTAGCCCTATCTCCACACCAACCCTTATTATTTTTGTAGTAGCTATAGTCATAACACTTATCGTCGTCGTAGTATGCGCCACCATAATTGCTTTGATTGCCCCAACCCCAGGCCAAAGCAAAATCCAAGGCTCTTTCTTGCGAAAGCCAATACTTGGCTGATAGTCCGGTGGGAGAACCCAGCACTATGCCCAGGCCAAACTGCTTGGCTGGCGCTGAACTTGTGGGATTTGCCATAATCGCAAGTGGGATAAAGACACCAATCATTAAGCGTTTCAATAAGTTATTCATAATACCTCTTTGTTTATTTTACAAAGGTAAAAAGCTAGAGGCTGTGCGATAGGATTCGTTTTTACAGAACGACCAAGCGGTGCCGATTATAGCCTTTTTTACGCCCCTGGTAGAATCAGGAAGATGGATTTTAAGGAAAATAGACAAGCAAATGTCTTCGAGAGGGATCTAAAGTTAGGGCATCCTCGATAATTTCTGCGCTGAATTCCAGTTCATTTAGCAATGTAATCAGTTCATGTTCGGTGAGAGACAGTAGGCCGGTTTTTCTGTATAAGTGGTAATAGCTAGACAACCTGGCGCGCAGAGTGAATTTGAATTGCTCCCATCCATAACCTTGCCGAATAGCACTTAAAAATGCTTCAATGTAGGGTGCGTGCCAGGCCCTCCGCATGGGAATGTCGGCAATTAACAGGCGAGCTCCAGGCTTTGCAAAAGCACTTACAGCCTCAATCAATTTTTGTATCTCGCCGGGTTCTTTATAATACTGTACTACGCTGAGACAAATAATTTTATTGAACCGTCTGGGACCTAGCAGACTGAAATCCATATAATCCGAGCCTAGCTGTAAAAACTCTGTATTTTTACTCGCTATCTGTTCTTTTTGACACATTCGAATATAACGCTTGGATGTATCCAAGCCGCATACAGACCTAACTTGCGAACTGATTCGTTTTTCTAAATAACCCGGGCCACATCCAAGATCGAGGACATCATCTTCAGCATGCAGGTCCAATAATTTTTTGCTGCTTTCCAGAAAAATGCCCATGTTCTTATCCCAGTTGACCGGAGAGAAAATGCTTTCTTGTTCCCAATACTCAATCCAGGAGTGAGGCTTACGACCTTTGCTCCTTGCGGATTTAAAACTGGAAGATTCAACTGTTAAAATCGATGTCATCTAGGGGTTCCCCCCATATTGTTGCATTTGTTGTCAGAAAATAAAAGGGTAAAATCGAAATGCTTTTGGACTAGATGATAATCACTCCGTAGCTATGGTATTCTGAAGAGGAGATTGGGAAAGTCTTGGAACAAACCATAGAAATCGTTTGAAATCCATAAGAAAGCCGAAGAAATGCATAGACCCGAAGTCTCCATTGTAGTTCCACTTTACAATGAGGAACACAACATTCGACCTCTTTGCGAACAAATCATCGAAAGTTGCGCGGGTTTAGATTTTGAACTTTTATTGATCAATGATGCCAGCCAAGACGGAACCCGCCTCAAAATAGATGAGTTAGAGAAAAACTATTCCTTCATCCACGCTATTCACTTTTTGGCTAACGCCGGTCATCAAAGCGCCTTGCGTGCAGGACTTCGCCATAGCCAGGGAAACTGGATTGTTACTATGGATGGCGATCTGCAGCACCCCCCGAAGTGGATACCGGAAATGCTGCGACAAGCCAAAGCAGGGCAATATGAAGTGATTCAAATGCTGCGCGAGAATAGGCAACAAGGTGTATTTAAAAACTTTTTTTCTGGGATTTTTTATTGGCTTTTCAATAAAACTGCCGACTTCAAGATTTACCCCAATAGCTCTGACTTCCGTTTGATCAGTCGGAGTG
>JBBQAD010000064.1:0-10576 GCA_038315885.1 Fibrobacteria bacterium
CCTTTAAAGAAATACTGGAATCCTCTCCACTGGGAAGTTTGAAGCTTGGTGCTTTCTGACCCACTTTAAGTTCTGCCATTGAAATATTCTCCTTATACTTTCCGCTTGCTCAAAGCTGAGGAAATAAGCCATCTAAAATAAATCCTGCAGTCTGTTAAGCGAATAGATAATCATAGTGAGCCTACCACTTCGGCATATTACTTCTGATTTCATTTGGATTTTGAGAGAGCATTGCCTACAAGAAATGCGATAATTAGGACTAATGACAATTCCCCTTTATAAACCCAAACAAAGCATTGGACTCTGGTTTGGGATGTTCCTTTGTATGATGGCACTAACTGCCTGTCGAAAACCTCAGATAGAGAGTAGCGCCAAAGTGAAGTGGCTACTCGCAGAGGATAAAGTTGAAAAGAGCCTGCATGAAGAATGGTTGCTGCTTCCTGTCATGACATTCGATGGGAAAATCTTCTCCGAATCGCTATTTGTTGAACTCACCACTGAGCAAAGACCACAACAGAATATCAAAATATGGGATCAGCCGAAGGCCAGGCGTTTTCCAGCTTTTGAAAGAAATTTTCAGGCCTTTAAAGACAGCATTGTACAGAATCACAAAATTCCTGCCTCTCTGGTTCCTTTAATTTCAGGTTCGTGGAACTCCCGGTTATTGCTTTGCTGCCTTATCAATCACCAGGAGCTAATTCGTCCCGGACCCAACCAAATTTCAAGAAAACTGAGTCTTCAGGTCGAAGCCTGGGATCAGGTGCTTGGAAAGAAGATTTTTATGGCCCAGGCCGCTTCCATTAGTTCGGCCGCTAAAATGGAGAATCTGGCGTCTAGTTCCCAATTGGTTCAAGCTGCTTTGTGGAAAATTCTAAGAGAGTTGCCGTATAACCCACTCAGCGCCGTAAAAACTTCAAGTGGAGCCGATTTTTAAAGAGATCGTTGCAATAATGACAACAGGTTAAGCAACCATGAAAGAAAAACGTGAAAGCATAATCCCCATTCCCCCCAAATGGAAACCCGATTTGGTCTGTGATAAAGTTGTGGAAGAAGTGGAGAAATGGTGGGAAGTGGGATGGGTATTCAAAGAGGCTCGCAGTGATACATTATTGTCGAGTGTATGCCTCTTTTTCGAAAGAGAAATACATGTTGAATCCTAAAATAAAATGGAGTGGATGGATTGGTGCTTTGTTATTCTCCTCGTGTTCTTATCCTTCTTTTCAAATAGTTGATCGCTCTGGACTAGAGGTGGCTGTCGAGAAAATCAGTCTGGAACCGGGACCAAGTCTGTATATCTTAGACGGAGAATCAGAGCGTTGGGTACCATTAAAAGATATCCAAAAGCTAACCATCGATCCCTCCAAGTTTCGATCGTATAAGAACAAACTCTTTTACCAGGCTGTTGTTGTTTTATCGGACGGAAGCCAAATAAAACCACGCAAAGGCAAGACCAGTGAATCAGCCGCCTATGTAAATGTGGACTCCGTAGTTAAGGGTATGAGTAAGGCGGGGCCAGTAGAAATAAAAATGGAAAACGTAAATGTAATGAAGCAAATACAAGATTCACCCAGCGGACAATGAGAGCTGTGTCATGAGCCAGAGATACCGCGTTATTCTTGAACAGAGCCCCGAAGGTGTACAAAAAATAAAAGCCCTGGAAGCACTGGCCAAACACTTTTCTGTAAAAATTAAAGATGCTGAAGAATGGGTACAGCATCTTCCCTTGACCCTGGCGAGTAACAGTTCGGAGCAAAGTGCCCGGAAATTGATACAGATTTTTAGTGCCTTGGGAGCCAAACTGGGAACGGTTCCCGTCTTAAGTGCTGAGGAAAAAAGCTCAGCAGCACGATGGGATCAAGAGCTTGTCTTAGGTGGACAGAAAACCGAGGGAGCCAACTCTGGATACTATGTCTCTGTTACAGTAATTGCAATTATCATCAGCATATTCATTGGGAGTCTGTATTTCGCCTATCGTACGATTTCCCATCTCAAGCCAAACGCCGAAATTAAAGCAGAAACCCTTTCTAAAGATCCAAAAGAAAAGTCCCAACAATTACAATCAAAGGCAGCTAGCCGCTTGCCCGCTTTAAGCCTGGGCGTTAATAAACCCGAGCATATGAGCGAAGTCCGCCAAACCCGTGCTATGCTAGAAGAAGCGTTAAAACTTAATCCTTCCAATCAAGAGGCCCTAAAATCATTGGGCATTCTAAATCTCCAAGAAGGGCTACTGGAGCAAGCGCGGGAATATTTTATAAGAGCCTTAGCGCATGAACCTAAAAATGTAGTGCTGTTAAACTATATGGCTGTAACACTCATGCAGGACAGAAGCATTGATTCGGCCAGTGAAATTTTGGAAAGGGCCTTGGCTGTAGAACCAGAAAATTGGTTGAGCAATAAAAATATGGCTACCGTCAAGCTATTCTACCAAAGTGACACAATCCTTGCGCTTGTTCATTATCGTCGTTACCTAAAAAATGCTCCCGATAATGAAGGTGAAATGACCTATATCAAGCAAACGATGCTGAAAATACTTTGGAATCAGGCATTTCCTGTTCCAACTCTGATTTTGACCTTTTCAGAATATGAACAACGACGTGTCGCACTAATATCAAACATGAAAAAAAAAGAAAGTGCCGAACTGCTTTTTCAATTGGGCCAACTGTATGTATCACATGGAATCGAAGAAGAAGCTGTTCACCTGTGGCGCAGAGCGGCTCAAAAAGAATCTGGCGATTTGGAAATCAATACTGCTCTAGTTCGCCTGGAAGGCAAGTTAGAGTACTACTCCAGTGCTAGAAAATTAGCCCTACGGCAAACATCAAATGACACTTACCGACGGGAATTAGTTTTGGCTATAGCCCTATTAAACAGGTATTACAAGAATGACTCAGAAGCAGCTAAACAATACTACACTCGTTATATCAATTTTGGAAATGAACCCTACCGCAGTCTAGCCCTGCAAGAGTTACAATCACTCAAATAGGGCTCAACGACTACTTGCTTTTTTCCCATTCAATGCATTTTGGTAAAGTTTATCGTCGCGCAAGTAATGTATAGCGTCCTGCACTTGATCGTCTTTGTTCAGCTTGAAGGCAGTCTGCTCATCCAGTCCCTTGGCCGCTCCAATTAATTCAGTCTTTAGGCTTTGCTTGATTATATCAAGGTTATTTTCAAACTCCTTTTCCGATTCTTTCTTTAAAGATTTTTCCAATTCCTCGATTGGCTTTTCCAAGCGGGGGGGGATTTTGGCAACAATGGTAGTATCTCCATTAGTAGCCTCTTTCTTAAGCACTTCTTCAAAGGCATCAAAAGCTAGCATCGCAGCGCTTTTGTATTGCTGAAAGGTGGTATCACTGTATACAAATTGCCGAAAATCTTCCAAAATTTCGGCATTAATTTCCAAGGCTTTATCCAATTTATACTTCTTTTCCAGGACCGATTTTTTCTTGATCGCATAGTTGAAAAACATGGTTTTTCTTAAAAGTTCAATGGTGTATCTATTGGCCCTTCGGTTGGGATGGATGACATCCGGAGTGATACCTCCGTTGGCTTTGACCTTACGCCCCTTTTTGGTATAGAAGAAAATGGAATCTGTTTTGGATTTATCCACACTTTCTTCATCGGAATCCAAATCATTTTCTTCTTCTACATGTTTCAAACGAACGGCATTCTCCGGCTTATTGATACACCGGCCGGAGGGAGTGTAATAGTAGGCGGTCGTCAACTTAAGGGCGTTATTCTGGGCATCCAGGGGCAAAATGGTTTGCACTGAGCCCTTCCCAAAAGTCGTTTCTCCCAACACTAATCCCCTATCAGAATCTTGGATAGCACCAGCGACAATTTCAGATGCCGAGGCGGAATGTCTGTCTACCAGTACTACTACCTTTCCCTTCCAAAGTGCCGGTTTTGAGGCCCTGAATTCGTGGTTCTGTGATTTAATTCGGCCTTTTGTAAATACAATCATCTGATCTTTTTCGAGAAACAGATCTCCCACCGCTATTGCCTGATCCAGTAAACCACCTGGATTTACCCGTAGATCGAGTATCAGTGATTTCATGCCCTTTTTCTTTAGCAAATTAATTGAGCGAGCCAAGTCTTCACCGGTTTTTTTGCTGAATTGCACGACTTGTACATAACCGATACTGTCGGCAACCAGATCAGCATAGGGGACGCTTTCGATTTTAATAATGTCTCGTACAATAGTGAAATCAACCGGCTCCATCATGTCTTCCCGCATTACCTTGATTGTAACAGCTGTGCCAGGTTTTCCACGCAATTTTTCTACAGCCGCTTCGATAGACATTCCCTTGGTACTCATTGTATCAATACGAATGATTCTATCTCCTGCATGCAAACCCATCCGAAAGGCTGGAGTTCCCTGCAGAGGAGAAATAACGGTCAATATATTGTTGCGAATTCCAATTGTTATTCCTAATCCGCCAAATTCACCTGCAGTATGAATTTTTAAATCTTCGTAATCTTTTTCACGAAAGTAGGCCGTATGCGGATCTAAGATAGTGCGAATTCCCGAGATGGCTGCATCTACCAATTCGTCGGAATCCACTTCTTCCACATAGTTTTCGCTTATTTTTGATACCACTCTATCTAGGCGAATAAGATCTGAATAAAACTTTTCACCGCTAGCCTCCACCCGATTGCCGGCAAATCCAAAAATTGTAATTGTAACAGCGGCGGCTGCATAAAACCAAAACCCTTTACCCTTCGTCATCATTGACGTCCTTTGTACATGCTGTGCGTGAATAGATTTTTCTGTTTTTGTTTTTCTGATTTGGCTTGAGATCTAATGAATAAACTAAACATCAATAGGAGGCAAGGCGAGAATCCCTTGCGCCTTCTCCAGAATTTAGTTGTTCCATCACCTGATTTAGTATTGATTTCGCAAGAACAGTCGCCCCCAATGAGCCATCTAGTTGAGTAATCTGAGAGGGATACAACTTTGCCAAACTTAAATAGGCATTGCGAACCTTTTCATAAAATAAATCTCCAGAACTTTCCATGCGATCGTGCTCCTTGGCCATAGCCCCATGTCGCTGTTTCATCATGTGAAGCGGCACATCCAGCAAAAAAGTTTGTCTGGGTTGTAAGCCATGGCAGGCGAATTGCGTCAGCATCTTGATGATTTCCAAATCAATGCCTCTAGCATACCCCTGGTATGCAAAGGTAGACCAATAAAATCGATCGCTTAGTACTATTTTCCCTGCCCTCAATGCGGGTTCGATTACCTCTTTAACCAATTGGTTGCGAGCAGCCGTAAATAATAAGAGTTCGGCTTCAGGTTGCATCTGATGTTGTTCTTTATCAAGAAGAATGCCTCTAACAGCTTCACCGAGCCTTGTTCCACCGGGTTCACGAATCGTTAGCAAATCTCTACCCTGTGCGCGTAATCCTTCTGCCAGCATTGTAAGCTGAGTGCTTTTACCGCTTCCGTCCAATCCCTCAAAACAAAAAAACACTACAGATTCGCTCCATGACATTTTTTGAATTTTTTTCCGCTACCGCAAGGACAGGGATCGTTTCGACCTGTGCTACTTAATACATCTCGCAGCAATTGAGGACTGGAAGCTGGCATTCTCCGTTGGGCTTCGGGTGATAGGCTTCGGTTGGGGCTAGAAACAGTTGGCACGACGGCAGTTGCAGGCTGAGATTGCAATTGCACTTGACTATGTAATTCCATTTGCTTTCGGCGCAACAGTTCAAGTTCTCTTGCCTTAGCTAGCGCCTCTTCCTGGCGACGTTTAAAATTGGGATCGATGTGCATTACGCGCTCAGCAGTTTCATTAGCTATACGCTCCATCGCGTGTTCGAAATTTTCGAATCCCTCTTTTTTGTATTCCTGCAAAGGGTCGCGCTGGGCGTAGCCTCTAAACCGAATCGCGTCTTTTAAATGATCCATGGTGTACAGGTGTTCTCTCCATACATGATCAATAATCATCAGAAGAACCTGGCGTTCAATTTCCCGTAAATCTTCAGAGCCTACAGAAGTTTCTATCGCTTCATATTTTGCTTTAGCCAGATTATAGATTCGTTCCACTGTAATTTCAGCAGTTAAGGAAGATAATTCGTCTTCGCGTATTACAAACTCCAGGTCAAATACCCGCTTAATATCCTTATACATCCGCTCCAAATCCCAGTTCTCAGGAAAATGACCTGATGATGTATACATTGATACAGTGGATTCAACCGCGGCTAAGATACGATCGAGAATTTCTTCCTGAATCTCTTCACCTTTTAGAATTCGTCTGCGCAATTTGTAAATAACAGTTCGCTGCCGATTCATAACATCGTCATAATCGAGCAGATGCTTACGGACTTCAAAGTTTTGACCTTCGACACGGGTCTGAGCATTTGCTATAGCCCGATTGACCAGTGGATGGGTAATCACTTCTCCCTCTTCTGCCCCAAGTCTATCCATCACTTTGGCTATCCGTTCGGCGCCGAAGATACGTAAGAGGTCGTCTTCAAGACTCAGATAAAAGCGGGATTCACCTGGATCGCCCTGTCGGCCTGAACGACCGCGTAGCTGGTTATCAATACGGCGACTTTCATGACGTTCGGTACCAAGCACATATAGACCGCCGAGATCAGAAACCCCTGACCCTAATTGTATATCTGTTCCGCGACCTGCCATGTTTGTGGCAATTGTAACTCGACCTTTAAGTCCAGCTTCCTTGATAATAATGGCTTCACGCTGATGCTGCTTGGCATTCAAAACTTCGTGGTCAATGCCTTCTCGCTTTAGCATTTTCGCCAGTTCTTCACTCTTTTCAATAGAAATAGTACCAACCAAAACCGGTTGGCCTTTTTCACTGCGCTCCTTGATATCCTCAAAAATGGCCTTATTTTTTTCTTTACGGGTCTTATAAATCAAATCATCCTGGTCTTTGCGAATCATGGGACGATGGGTGGGAATTACCACCACTCGCAGCTTATAGATCTGGTTAAACTCAGTCGCCTCGGTATCGGCTGTGCCGGTCATACCGGCAAGCTTGTTATACATTCGAAAGTAATTCTGGTAGGTAATGGTTGCCAGAGTCTGATTTTCCCTCATGATGGGAACACCTTCTTTGGCCTCGATGGCCTGATGTAAACCTTCAGAGTATCGGCGTCCCTCCATCATTCTTCCAGTAAACTCATCAACAATAATGATCTGCCCGTTTTTGGAAACATAATCGACATCATGTTTGTATAACACATGCGCCCGTAAAGCCTGAGTAATATGATGTACCCATTCAGTATTCATGTCACCATAGAGATTTTCTAGACCAAGGCGTTGTTCGCATAGGTTAACACCCTCCTCGGTAAGTGATACATGGCGATCTTTTTCTTCCACCGTGTAATGCTCATCTTTTTTCAGGTGGCGCACCACTTCATTGGCCATTTTATATTTGTCTGTTGATTCCTGGGCTGGGCCTGAAATAATAAGCGGAGTTCTGGCTTCATCTACCAAAATGCTGTCGACTTCATCGACGATGGCAAAATTCAAATCCCGTTGCACACAGTCATCGATATCCCGGGCCATGTTGTCACGCAAGTAGTCAAATCCGAATTCACTATTGGTTCCGTAGGTGACATCGGCCAAATAATTTTCGCGTCGTTGTGTTTCATTTAAGTCATGGACAATAACACTCACAGAGAGCTGTAAAAATTGGTAAACGCGACCCATGGTTTCAGCATCACGCTTTGCGAGATAGTCGTTCACAGTGATACAGTGAACTCCCTTACCGCTTAATCCATTCAAATAAACCGGAAGGGTTGCCACGACCGTCTTACCTTCACCTGTTTTCATTTCAGCAATTTTGCCATGGTGAAGCACGACGCCACCAATTAGTTGAACATCAAAGGGACGATAGCGGAAGGGAAAACGGCTTTCAGGATAGAGATTGCGTATTTCAGTATAAAAAGTGGCTGGAAAATGTAGGCTATGGTGAGCGACTCCTTCTTCCAACTTTTTTTTAGCTTCATTGGCCAAATTTTGATGGTTTACGCTTATCTTTTTGAAATCGAAGCCATGTTCTTCAATCAATACATTTAAAAGTCCCAAACGACGGTCTGCGGCTTCACGACAAACGGCGAAGGCCTCCACTAGTAAGTCCTCCAAGGTTTCGCCCTTGGCCAAGCGCTCTCTGAACTCGGGTGTTTTTGCCGCTAAAGATCCATCATCCAATGCTTCCATCTCTGCCGATTTTGCATTGATTAAATCAACCAATGGCATGATGCGCTTGACTTCACGATCGTGGTTAGTACCGAAGATTTTGGTAAGCAGAACATTTAAGAACATCATGGTCGACGAATCTCAATCTGAAAGTGGGTGAATACCACATCCTCAATCTTTGCCTCTGGCAATAGACCGTTGATGCCGTCAATGAGCTGAACCCGCAAAGCGGGAATTTTCAGATCATGGCGAGTCCGAGAATACAAAACATGCTGAATTATAGCTTTTATGTTCGGTAACTTGAATTCCAGGTCGCTCTTTAGGCCTGGTTCTTTATAGCGAAGTTCAAGGGCCAATATGACGTAGAGTAAAGGTTCAGCTTTAAGAGGACAAATAATTTGACCAGTAGAAAATTTCTGAAATTGATCCTTCTCAAGCTTGTCTAATTTGCTGCTATCCTTACTTTGTCTGTCTTTGGATTTTATAAAGAAAACCTTGGGGCTAGCGGTATCCCCGTCTATTGGCTTCGATTCCAGCTCATCAAGATTTTGAAAGCCATATTGACTTGAATCAGTAGCTTTGGAATCATTGGTTTCTGCATCGGATTGGAAGACTGATTCGTCTTCATTTAAATGCCCTCCGTCTTCACCCTGTTCATGACCAAATTTTAAACTCATCTTTTTTAACCAGGAGCCCATTCCACTGGCATGCAGAGCTTCCTGAAATCTGGATTTGACTTGTGAAACAATACTGGGATTGTTCCAAAGCAACACAGCCAAGGCCAAACTCAGGATGGCAAGGGCAGAGACAATTTTGGCCCAAGGGAGCCGTCGCATGCTTACAATCCTTTCACCAGACTAGGTTGGGAATTGATCAGGACTTTGAGGAAGTAAACACAAAGGGATAGGTGATCCGAATATCACCGCTTGCCGGAGGAAAATGCAATCTGGCAATCATCGAAACCAGTCGGCGTTCGAAGGCTGCATGCTTAAGAGTACTACGGATAATACGGGCATCTAATACTGTCCCATCGGCTTTGATGGTAAAATCCACATCGACTTGTCCTGCCAAATCGGGTTCTTGTTTCAAATATTTCTCAAATTGCAATTTGATATTGGTTTGAATTTTTTCAATGACTTTACGAATCGATTCTGGACTTCTGTTTAGATCCGCCTTACCTTCTCCCTCTAGGGATTCCGGACTTGCCAATTGCACATCTCCCGTCGAGTTAATCTTTTTTATTTCGGCTTTCTCAATGTTCTGTGCGCCCAGTCCTGTCGCAGCTACTCGCTCGCCACGACGCTCCTTCTTCAAATCATCTGTGGTAGGGCGTTTGCCAAAATCAACGCCTGAAAGTTTGGCATTGCTTAAGTCGCGCGCACTGGCTTGAGCCAAAACATCATCAATTACACCATTTCCCGAACCATCATCGCTAGCTGATAATTCTGCAAATAGGCCAGAACGATCGAGCTCCTCAGCCACTTTATCGCGCTGTTTCGCTCTCTCTTCGGCAGTCTCTTTTTTTCTTTCTTCCCGCTGTTCGGTATTCTCCGGTCTGGATTCGGTTTTTTCAACTTCAGCTTTGGGCTTTTCCGGCTCTATTTTTTCCGGATCAGGTTTTGCTTCTTCTTTAAGCTCAGGTTTTTTTTCTTCTTCGTTCAAAACCAGTTTTGCATAGCGCTTACGGATTTTAAGGGCTTCTTCTGCACTCAAACCTTGTTTTACGGGCTGCAAGGCTCCAATAACAATGATAGCCCCTACGGCGAGGAAAGTTAGACAATAAATTCCCAGGAGAAGGCGATCCAAATCCTTCCAAAAACGATATTGTAACTCTTCAGGAAAGGAAGGTTTTTCCTTTATTTTTTTGGATTCAATCACTGAAGAATTACCTTCACTCATCTAGATACACAACGAATCGCTGCTGAGAAAAACCAGCTTGACCACAGGTATACATCACTTTTGTTAACAATTTATAGGGAATCTTTTTATCCCCCTGGATAATCAGTTCAGTTTGTGCAAACTCAGCACCAGCGATATCGGCTATTTGGCGATTTTGCTCTTTCTCTTTTTTCAAGGCTTCCAGCAAACCGGGAATCAGCATTCCTTCGCGTTTTACTTCTTCCTGACTTTGACCTACTACCTGTGAATGGACGGAAATTTTTTGGGTTCCCACATTAACTTCAAGACCGGCTTTAGGAGAGCTGGCTCCAATTGAAACGGGTATTTCCAAATCTTCAGAAGGCGTGATCAAAACACCTTCTGCTGCAAAAGATTTCAACAGAAAAACCAGCAAAATTGTAAACATATCCATCATGGAGGTAATGTTCAGATTTCCAGCAATGTTTCTGCGACGAACCTTGCGAGTAAAACTCATAAGCCTACCCCCATCGATACTGAGGGGAA
>JBBQAD010000280.1:0-5382 GCA_038315885.1 Fibrobacteria bacterium
ATTTCCCTCCAGGTCTGGCTGGCAAAGATATAGGGATGCCCCAGGTTTGGGAGAATTTTTCCGGGGCCGAAAGTTTGGTCGTAGCGGTTATTGATGCGGGTATTAATTTTCTGCATCCCGAATTTGTAAACCGTATCTGGCATAATCAGGCAGAAAAAAAAGGCTTACCAGGTATCGATGATGATAATAACGGTTATATCGATGATACAGTTGGCTGGGATTTTGTTGAAAATGATGCCTATCCCATGGATTATATCGGTCATGGTTCTGCGGTTTCAGGTGTTATAGCCGCCAATATGGATAACAATGTGGGAATTGCCGGTATCTTGGCAGAAGGCAAAATAATGCCGGTGAGAGTGCTGTCGGCAGCTGGCTACGGTCAACAGGATATCGTTGCCAAAGGTATTCTCTATGCAGTCAACAACGGTGCTGATGTAATCAATCTTAGCTTAGGTAGTGACAGCAAAAATGAGAAGCTTTTAGAAAATGCAGTTAAAGCCGCAGAAGCTAAAGGGATTCCGGTTATTTTTTCGGCTGGCAATGATGGAGTCAATTGGGATTTAGCACCTGTCTATCCCTTTCTCAATGCCGGGTCCAATGTAATCACGGTGGCTTCTCACAACGACCATGGCAATCTTAGCGAATTTTCAAATTTCGGAAAGAAGAGCGTTCACATTGCGGCGCCGGGAGAAGCCATTTTGACTTGTGGAACTCCAGATGGCGAAATTCTGTTTGAGGAAGATTTTGAAACGAGTTTGGATAAGTGGTCTCAGAATAAGCCTTCAGATTTTTTACTGAGTTCCAGTGATCCACTTAAGGGCAAGCAGTCCCTTACAAGTGTCCAAGGAAATTCGGTTTCAATTGTTACTAAAGACTATCTCGATTTGCGGGGACGGGTAGGAACGGTGCTCAAGTTACTCCTTGAATATCAGCCGGGTAGTCGTTTTGATGCTTTGATTATTGAAGGAAACATAAAAGGTTCGAGCCAATGGACAGAAATTGGAGTCAGTACTAGTCCCATTTCATCGAATGAATTACTTGCCTTTGCTTTATTGAATTTTGAAAACAAAGAAGTTCGTCTGCGAGTTCGCCTATCAAGTCCTGTTACAGTTCGTAACCGGGTATTTAAAATGGATGCCTTTAGAATGGTAGCCTATAATCCCAAAGCGCCCACCCATGAGGTTTATATCCGCACCAGTGGTACATCCCTTTCTGCTCCTCATGTTTCGGCCTATGCTGCACTTTTTCAATTGGCCTGTCAGCGTAAGGGAATTGCATTTTCCCGTGATTCATTATTAATGGGATTGGTGACTGAAGCAAGTCTTTCGGTAAAGTTAAGTAGCGGCGGTCGCTTAAATATTGCCAAGGGACTGCGCTTCTATCTGGAGGACTTACCAAGTTTGAGTTGGACAGATTCGACCCATTCAAATTGGAATAATAAGGAGCAAGTGAGCTATAGCTTACAGGTCAATCCCAATAAGGGTTCTGGCTATCAAATTTCAATTTTAGATCTTCCTCCTGGTGCAAACTTTCAGACAAGCAGCGCTTTGCTAAGCTGGGTAGGCCCCCAATTAGGTCAATATGGAATACATGCAAAGGCTGTGGGTGAAACGACCTTGAGACATAATTTTTCCTTTACGGTGGAAGCCTTCAATGAGAACACTGTATCACTACTGCCAGGGTTAAACTCAAAAGTGTTACAACTAGATCGCAGTAGCGCTGTAAACGGATATTATTTCAGCAGTGGATTTCGGGATATAAAAGGAAGGCAGTTGCTACCTTGAAGTAAAGGTGAAATTTGTACGGCTAATTTGGTCGCCAGGCTAAATCTAGTCCACCCATATCGGCTTGTTGACGGGCCGCAGGCCGCAATGAAGGCGTTTCTGAATCTTTTTCCTTGCCCTCTAAAACAGCTTCCGGTTTATCGGAATTTCGCCCTATTCCATCGTCATTGATATAAACAGGATTCCGTTTTAATAACACTTGCATTCTTCGATTCTCCATTGCATCTCGAATGGAGGTGAAGGCAAATTTTTCCAACAAGCGGTTCAGCTTCCATTCCGTAGTATGCAGATTGACATAGTGTTGAAATGATTTAAGCAGGCCCACGTTGAGGCGTTGTTGATCTAAATCCAGTTCCCAGGGATGGAAATACACCATCGCAGGTTCCGATTTTTGATTTTTGTTATCGATAAACATTTCAGTAACCTGGTGGGGGAATAACCTTAAGTAGCCTCCACCTGACATTGGCATAAATTTTTTACCTACTCCCAATGTAGACATGGGAAATTCACGAATTTCTTTTCCGCTGGCCAAGTGAATGTTATGTGGTAAGCGATTGGGATAGTCAGGGATGCCATAACGGTCGCGCTGGATGGGGAATATGCTGGAATCGTATCGTAGGCCATGCTTAGCCATTATTTCCAAGGCCCATAAGGTGGACTCGACAATGGTAAAATTGGAAGCTCGATGTCCAATAATCGTTTGAGTCGTGTGCTTAGAAATCGCATCGATACTTTTAAGCAGATCATCTTCAAATTTATCGGGGGTCATATGCGTGATCAAGTTGTGGTAATAACCATGGGTGCCAATTTCATGGCCGCCTTGATGAATCATGCGAACCACTTCGGGCATTCTGTCTGCAACCCAACCCAGAATAAAAAAGGTGGCTTTCGTGTTGTGGGCACTTAATAAGGCTAAAATTCTTTCCATTGTGGGAATAAGCCGAGGTTCCAAGGTATGCCAGGTAGATGGGGGCACTTTCTCCATCAAATTGAAGGCATGAAACCAGCATTCCACATCAATGGTTAAAAAGTTCTTGACATGGTTTGGAGTCCGCTTTACTTCAACCAATTTGTCCAGATGAATTTCTTGCAACATGCGCCGTAGCTTTGGGCTTGAGCCTCGAATTGTTACTTTGCCACCCGATTCTTTTACGCGGTGAACAAGTTCAATCAATTGTCCCAACTCTTCAAGATCAAATTTATCACTGGGAGTGTAACATACTTCCAAATCGGGGCTTACCTGCCCGTCGAGAAAGGCGAGTTGCTCTTCAGCCTCTGCAGCGGTTTTGGCCGAGATGATTTGGGGATGTGCTTGATCATGAAGACGCAGCATGGCTGAGGTTCTGGGCATATCTTGTTTGTCTTCTGCCCGTGATACAAAGTTTAAACTCTTGGCCCTTTCCAGGCTATCCAGTTCGCGAAGATCGCCTTCTTTTTTTAAGGGCTTGAGCAGATAAAAAATCGTGTTCCAATATATCCAGATTTCCAGCTTCAGCCACGAGCGAAAGCTACACTGCGCCGCGCGATAGGAGAAATCGTAATACGATTTACGAACCACACTTTCAAGAGAATCATCATAACCGACGGTGATTTGCGCTAATCCGGTCAAGCCCGGCTTTGTATACAAGGTACGTGATTCGTAATGGGGGATAGTGCGATGGAATTCGCGGGTAAAATGGGCTCTTTCGGGTCGCGGACCAATAAAACTCATTTCACCTTTTAAGATATTCCAGAATTGAGGTAATTCATCTAAATGCAAGGCCCGCAACCACCAACCCACCTGGGTCACGCGCGGGTCTTGAGCTTTGGAAGAAAATTGCGGTCCCGCGACTTCAGCATCTGTGCGCATACTGCGGTATTTGTAAATGGTGAAAGGCTGGCCTCCGATATTTTCTAAACGAAGAGGATTATTATCCTCTCCTTTGGCCGTTTTTTTTCGCAATCTTTTATTGATGCCGATGCGTTCTTGGGAATAAAGAATGGAACCTTTAGAATCCCAGCGAATAAGGAGCGCAAAAAACGGAAAAGTCAGGACAAAAACGGTAGTTCCGAAGAGACCAAAAGCCAAGTCAATCAGGCGTTTTACAATGATTACCGCTAGACTTGGTCTCATTTATGCTCCACAACAACTTTCAAAATACCTGCTTTTTGGGAGCCAGGAAACTAAAATTGCTGTCAGAATCGTGCAAGCTAAAAGCATTCCTTACTCCATAATATTCATAAAATGCTAGTACCCGGAATGGCGCACTAACAATAGGTGAATTAACTTATGCAATAATTGGCAAAGATTAAATTAGGAGATGATTAAAAACATGTTACGACTGTTTTCTGCCTTTTTTTTTGCTCCCAGCTTTTTGCTTATCGTCGGAGGCTTGTTTTTGGGCTGTGACGCTGACAGTCCGGAACAAAAACCTATCCGTTTGCTAGCACTGGGTGACTCTTATACAATTGGGGAATCGGTCAAGCAGAGCGAGTCTTGGCCCTTCTTATTGTTGGACAGTTTGAAGTTAAATGGAATCTCTTCTGATAGCCCTTACGTCATTGCCCAAACGGGCTGGACCACTGCTGATTTGCTCGATGCGGTGGAGGCGGAGAGGTTATCAACGACTTTTGATTGGGTTATCCTGTTAATAGGCGTAAACGATGAATTTCAAGGCTTTAGCGAGTCAGAATACCGACAGGGTTTCCAACGATTATTAAAAAAAGCTTTGACTTTGGCTGCTAATCAGCCCTCTCGTGTGATTGTCATTTCGATTCCTGATTACAGTGTCACACCTTTTGCAGCAACTGCCGACAGAGAAAGTATTCGCAAACGACTGGATGCCTTTAATACCATAAACAGGGAAGCAGCTTTGGAAGAAAGTACTATGTATGTGGATGTAACACCTTATTCAAGGTTAGCTAGTGAAGATGAAGCCTTGCTGGCAAAGGATAAACTCCATCCCTCAGGCAAAATGTATCAACTCTGGGTCAGCGCTCTGTTAAGTCAGTTTGGAAGGGCAAATCCTTGAAGTGCATAAAGAATTTAAAACCCATGAAATCATTGAAACCATTGAAACCATTGAAATTGTCTTCAATATTTGATCTTCGTTTGTTTGGGATTAGTATCGCTTACTGCTTAAGTGGGATAGGGACACCCGTTTTTTCTCAAGTTCAACAGCTACTTAAAACCGATAGTGTTAACATGGCTTTCTTCCCTTCCGTTGAATACATCATGGGTTCTGATTCGGGAATGGGGGAGAACGACGAATGGCCAAAGCACAAAGTCCGTTTAAATTCTTTTTGGCTCGATAGAACCGAAGTTACCAACGCCGCCTTTGATAGCTGTGTGCAGGCAAAGGGCTGTTCGGCTCCCCATTATTCTGACTCCTCTTGTCATGCCCGCATCGGATTTGGCTGGGAGTTATCCAAAGTGGATACCTCTTTTCAGGCTAAGCTAAAGCCCGTGGTCTGCGTGGACTGGAAACAAGCTCAAGCATTTTGTGATTGGAAAAGGAAACGTTTACCTAGTGAAGCAGAGTGGGAACATACGATTCGCTCTGATGGAGGTCAGCTCTACCCTTGGGGAGATAGCTTGAGTGCGATTTGTTATCACGCC
>JBBQAD010000460.1:0-3021 GCA_038315885.1 Fibrobacteria bacterium
TGGTTGAACAAGGCCGAAAAGCGTAAACCGGCTTGGCAAAAGAGAATTTGTTGTCGACTAAGAATTCCAAAAACAGCGTTAACCGCTTGCCAAAGAGGGTAGTCGGAACCGAAATCTAATTTTCGCGCTGCTTCCCTGCCACGCGTAGATAGATTATTTGTATCACTAAGGTTGAGGATTATGATTTCACATGAGGGGTCTTCAGGAAGAGAATCAAGTGTAACAGCCAGTGAGGCAATAGGATTGGTACAGTTGGAAGGGATTAGAATAACGTGGCAAAATTTCACCCAGTTTTCATCTGAGCTTGGTTTAGAAGGGGAGGAACGCTTTATCTGTAATGCCTTCTGTTTTACTTCTTCTGATGGGTCAAACCAGCCTATACCCCATATTTCTGCTGAACTTGGAACTTTACTTGCTTCACCATAGTGTTTTACCAATTTAAGGTAGAGAGTGTCGGTAGATTCTTGCACGAGTTTAACCACTTTTGGATTCGGTTCGGTATTGAAGCTTTTTTGTCCCTCATGGTAGACAAATGCATCACTGGCCACCACCAGTTCATAACCGGCATTGCGAATTCGCCAACTCAAGTCCAGGTCGTCGTTGCCCAGAAAAAGATTTTCATCCATGGCACCCAGTTTTTCAAAGAGCTGCCGTCTTACCATCAGGCAAAATCCGATGAGCAGCTTGCTGGTAAGCCCAATTCCATTGTTACTCTGGGAAAGTGATCGCGCCAGATTATTGATACTATTTTGTATTTCATTGGCGGCCAAAGAACTAAGCCGCTCGGGGCTATGTAACTCGTATTTTTGCAGGCCCGCCACGTAGTTGGAGAGCGGACCAACCGCTCCTACCCTTTTATCCTCAAAATATTTCGACATCCGTTGTAAAAAGGCTGCGCTGGCAATGGTATCGGGATTCAAAAAAACCAAAAACTCTCCGCCGGCTATTTTTGCACCTTGATTACAAGCAGCACTAAAGCCACGATTGTCACTGTTGGCAATCAATCGTACATTGCGAAGACCGCGTAAATAATCCGCACTGCTATCCCGGGAAGCGTTGTCGACTACAATGATTTCGTAGCTTTCTAAAAGTCCCGGTCTGGCAACATTGGCCTTATCAAATGATTTGGCTTCACCCAGGGATTTTTGCAAGGAATTGATACAGCGTTCAAGATCCGATCGGCTATTATAAGAAACAATTACAATTGAATAGGTAACTGTATTTATATGGGTACTTGCAGATGATTGTTCTTCCGTTTGGAGAGTCATTCCCCCGCTGGAAATTCTTTCTTCGTGTAATGTCAAAGCCATACGCTTCCTCTTTCTAGCGACTAAGCAACGCTTGAATTATTGCCACGAAGTTGTTCGCGGATTAAGGTGATAATTTTTTCAGCCACTGCGGGTGCTATGGCATTCTCGTTCTGTAAAGCAAGGTTAGAAACCTGATTTTGTTTGGCTAAAACCCGTTTGGCTCCTGCGATCGAGTAACCATCGTCTTTTAGCATATGAAAAATATTTTTCAATTTTTCAATTTGATCTTCTCCATAACGTCTCTGTTTGCCAATGGTGCGCGGTGGAGTCAGATAAGGCGTAAACTCCTTTTCCCAATAGCGAATCGTGTAGGCAGGGATTCCGAATAGCTTAGCAACATCGCCAATACTAATGAGGTTTTCTTCGAACTTGCTTGGTTCTGTTTCAACTTGTTCCATGGTGGCCATAGTATTACTCCGGTCTGACACCAGCTCTATCCCGGCGTCTATTGCACGCCGAAATAGCAAGTGTGATACCAGTTCTTTTATCGGGTCTTTATGGTGATTTTGAAAGCTTTTCTTTAAGATTTTTCTCGCTATGGAGAAAAATTTTCCCCAAGTGGCGATTTTGAAGGAAAAATCTGCTTCCTAAAGCGCAGGGTCTTATAGTTGAATTGAGCCTAGTTCAAACCAATTGAGAACTTTGTGTTTTTCAGAAATGCTTATTAGGGAAGGGTAATGCTATTCTAAGTAATTGACAGATTTGGAGGAAAGGGGAGCCAGGAAGCTAAGCTTCCTGGCCTAGGTGAATAGGCCGCTATTACCCGCGCAACGGACACTATTCGAAGGACCAATACCATAGCAATCATGGGCTGAGATTTAAAGGGAGGCTTGATAAGCCATCAGCGGATTTTTCTGAACCACACTAAATTGACTTATTATGAACTTGTGTAACGTACTGAGATAATGACACAGCTATCAAATACACCCGTTTGTGATATCGTCCGTAAGCGGCCTCTCACGCTTGCGCTTTTTGAAGCCTTGCATATATCTGTTTGGAATCATTGGAATTGGACTTTATCGGAACTCTGCCATCGTTTCAATCAGAGTGTGGAGATAGTCAGTCATGAGATTAGCAAATTAAATAATACCCTTCGGCAAAACGATTGGAAACAAGACGCACTCTATCACTTGGTTGATTTTTTAACCCTACAGCATCGGCAGGAAATTTTCCCACTGCTTAGCCAAGCCGGACAATTGTTGGATATTCATGCTATCACTGAGGGTCAAAACAGTAAAACCTTGAAAGCACTCAGAAACTGGATCCATAAAATCGAAGGCCTGCTTGATACCCATTCGCATCAGCAGGAAAGAGAACTATTTGTTGCATCACTGCGCAGTGATGCAAGTTTGAAAGATCCAGCGGTAAAGCCTGATTTTGATGCACGGGCTTTTTCCCGTTTTTCAGTTATGCTTTCTCAGCATCACTCCGAGGAAAAAGCGGCCATTGAAGCCGTAAAAGATCACTGTCAGCTATTGAATATGAGTAGCATAGCTCCTGAAGAAAAAATTCTGGACGTTTGTGCTGCATTATGCGATTCATATAGCCAGCATATCTTATTGGAGGAACAAGTTTTATATCCCTGGGCAAAAAACAATGAAATGTTGTTATACAATCTTTATGTATCAGGGAAACGAAATACCAACGCAAATGTTGGCCAAGGGACCGCGTCCCTAAGGGATTAGGCTTAGAGATTTACTCTTAGCGAATT
>JBBQAD010000370.1:0-4171 GCA_038315885.1 Fibrobacteria bacterium
TGTACTCCGAAAACAAGGGCTATGCTGAAGAGTTTATGAACATTGTGGCTCAGTTGCCCGAAATGGTCGCCTGCCTCTTCCGAACTCATTCGGGCTGGGGAGAGCCTTTGCCATCGAAACCCGAATTGGGTTACATCGAAAATTTTGTGCAAATGTTGGGGGCTCCCAAGTCGAGCCCTCATTTGAAACATTTGCTCGAAGTCTTTGAAATATTGCACATGGATCACGGCGGTGGAAATTTGTCGACCTTCGTTGGCAAGGCCGTCGCCTCTGGTCACGAAGATATATACGGTTCTTTAACCGGCGCCATGTGTGCCTTGGCCGGCCCTCTGCACGGGATGGCCAATCAAGAATGTCTCAGCCTTCTGCAAGAGATATTAAAAGAAGTAAAAGACCCTAGTGATGCAGTTGCTGTGAATGCATACATCGAAAAATTATGGGCAGAAGGCCGCACAATTTTTGGCTTTGGCCATGCCGTCTTGCGAGTGGAAGACCCTCGCGCTACGGTTGAATATGCCTTAGGTGAAAAAATTGCTGCCAATCATCCTCTTTTTCAATTAGTCAAGACTATGCGCATAGTGGCGACTGATTTTCTTAAAAAACAAGCGAAGGTCAAGAACCCTTACCCCAATGTCGATGCGGTATCGGGTTCATTGTTACAAGCCTGCGGATTGGAAAATGAAAATTTTTACACGGTTCTTTTTGGCATGGCTCGCTGTGTAGGAATTGGAGCTCAAATTGTATGGGAACGCACCAAGGCCCGTAATGGCAAGGGAATGCCGATTGTAAGACCCAAATATTTGTATACAGGTCCCATTCGGTCGAAGTAGTATAAAGCGACTCTTTTTCTCACTTTACTCATTGGTAATCCAAGTTGCATTTATAGTTCCTAGTCTATTTCATTGGACGCTATCTTTCACAAATTACGGCAGCTTTAAGAATCACTATTACGAGTCAAAATATCAGGAATGTGGTGCTTATCAGTGATAAACCCTTGCCCAACAAAATCGAGGGAGGGCATTCCTTAAAGGCTCTCTCCTGGTCGATATTCTTTTTATACGTCGGAATTTCTTCATTACAGTATCACTCTTATTTATTTGAACGACTGGGTTTTGCGGCCGTCGAAATTGGTAGCATACTAACGCTAGGATATGCCGCTGGAATTATTTCTCCGCTTTTTCAGTTATGGATTTTAAGTAAACATTCCAATCCGAGATACCCCTTGCTGGGATTAAGCGTTCTGGCGGCTCTTGCGGTATTTCTATTGCCGTATCAAAAGAGTGTAATCGGAGCAGGGCTTGTGTACTTCTTCTATATGTTTGCCACCTCCGGCATTTTCCCCCTAAATACCGCTCATGTTTTTCAACTTTCTCGCTCGCGAGGGCATGGGGCTTTTTTCAAGGTACGGGGCTTGGGCACCTTAGCCTTTTGTCTGGGCTGTTTTGCTAGTGCACTAGGCGCCTTACGATTCGAATTTTCAGCTCTCTACAGTCTCTTTGCTGCTGCCTTTTTGGTAAGTGCCTTATTTGTGCTGTTTAGCCCCAAAGTTCTCGACACCCTTACGCCCCAGGTTGAAATTCGCGAAAACTTGTTTGTCTCTCTACGGCGTATGGTTATTCTGCTCTGGAAAAAGCCGATGCGCCAAATCTTGATTCCCATTTGCGTTTTAGGCCTTGCCAATGGATTGTCTGTTCCGGTTCAGAGTAACTATTTAGCCCACAGCTTGAATGTCGGCAAAGCTGCTATCAGTTTGAGCTGGGCTTGGGCCAGTCTCTGGGAGATTCCCTTGATGTTGTTGTGTGGACATTGGATTATGCGCTATGGATTAAAACCCCTTCTGCTATTAGGTTTTGGGGGAACCGTGCTGCGTCTTATTTTATGGAGTTATGCGAGCGAGCCTTGGACTTTTGCCATCGCCCTTTCACTACATGGATGTTACTATGCGGGGGTTATTTCCGCATTTGGAGTGTTTATCGACAAAAACTACGAAGGCTCCGAGCGTCACCGCATTCAGGTTGTAGCAGGTTTATTCTACGGTGGTTTTGTAACATCAATAGGAGCTTTTTCATCTGGTATCCTATGGGAATATTTCTCTTTGCGCTGGTCCTTTATCTCGGCTACAATCGTGGCCTGCTTGGCGTCTTTGCTGCTTCTTCCGTGGCTGCTTAAATCATCAAAAACCGCACTTTGAACTGCCAGGGCAAACTAGAGAGCTAAATTTTTGGACGATTATGCTTCAGTTTTATTAATTATGCAAACCGGGAATCTTGGCAGCCCTTAGGCAGGAGAATCCCCACCACATTTCAGGAGGACCCATGTTCCGATCCGCCTTGTTCATTTTTGCCTTGTTTTTTCTGAGTTACAGTCCTCTTTGGGCTTGGGATTCAGATGACGATGGAATTCCCAACAAATATGATCTCTGCAAAAAGGAACCTGAGGATAAGGATAATTTTGAAGATACTGACGGATGCCCCGATGTAGACAATGACAAAGATGGAGTCTGCGATCCTTGGGTGGCAACTCAAGGAAAGAGCAGTAAATATGCAGCGACCTGCAAAGGCTCAGACAAATGTGAAAATATCCCCGAAGACAAAGACGGTTTTGAAGATGAGGATGGCTGTCCAGATTTGGACAATGACAAAGATGGCATTCCCGACTTAAAAGACAAGTGCCCCGATCAGCCGGAAGACTTTGATGGTTTTGAAGATAGTGATGGTTGTCCCGATTTGGATAATGATAAGGACGGCATTCCCGATTCCCAAGACAAATGCCCGATGGCTGCCGAAGATAAAGATGGGATTCAGGATGATGATGGCTGTCCCGAATTGGATGGGGATGGTGACGGCATCAAGGATGAAGTCGATAAATGTCCGATGGAACCAGAAACGATAAATGGCCGCGACGATGATGACGGTTGCCCCGATGTCGCATTTGATGCGCCGGAAACAGAAACCAGTTTTAAAACAGTCGGTTTTCGCACAGGAACCACTGATCTAATGGTAGAAGGCCTTGGATCCTTGGAGAGATACGCTGAGAAATTAGCGGCTTACCCCAATAAAGTGACAGAGATTCGTGTATTCAGCCTGGTACGGGGAAATCGCGATGAATATTTTGCACTGTTACAGTCTCAATCGCAAGCCCTGGTCGATTATTTCATTTCAAAGGGAGTGAAACCTGAACAGCTGAAGCAGTTGGAGTATAATCAGACCCTGCTCGACACTTCAAAAGGCAGCTCAGACGATCTCAATCAAAACCGGACACCTATTTTCAGGCTGGTAGAGTAACACAAGGGAAGTAATGCTGATGAAAACCATGTTTCTCCTTCATAAGCATTTTAAATCCGTTTTTTTGGGGATGCTTCTAGCATGCATCCTTGGTTATTCCTCTGTTTCGACAAGCTCAACTTCACCCAAAGCCTGGTTGGGAATCTCCTTTGAAGATGTTTCACTGGAATCAATACCTCCGGTATATCAGTTTAAGGGAAAAGTCGGTTCCATTCAAATCCGCCAGGTCTTTAAGGGCACTTCAGCCTCTCAGGCCGGCCTCAAAGAAGGCGACTTTCTTTTCTCAATTAATGGTGCCCTAATCGATGGACGCAAGGTCTTACTCGATTCCATGGCCAATCGAAAAATTGGAGACGTGGTCGAGTTACAGGTGGGTCGCGACAACAAAGTGCTGAGCCAAAAAATGGCACTTTCGCCGCGACCTGAAGATATGCGATCCCTGACCCAGATGCTAGTGGCCAGTGAAGCTCCGAGCTTGGAGGGTAGCTTTTATCAGGGGACTATTAAATCGCTAAAAGAAATCCAGGGTAAACCCGTCATTCTCGATTTTTGGGCGACTTGGTGTGGACCTTGTAGAATGACAATGCCGAAGCTGAAGTCCTTACATGAAAAATATGCAGACAAAGGTTTACGTATTATAGGTATCAGCTCAGAAAACTTGGAAGAGCTGAAATCATTTCAATCCAATGAAAAAGCCCCGTATGCCTTATTCAATGATGTATCGGGTCTCACGCAGAGAAAATACCAGGCCTTTGCCTATCCCACTTTGGTCTTTATCGATAAAAAGGGAATCATCCAACGCATTCAAAGCGGAGCACCCTCCATGGAACTTTTGGACCAATGGACCAAGGAGATCTTCTAGTTTGGATACCCACCTGATACCTATT
>JBBQAD010000453.1:0-3105 GCA_038315885.1 Fibrobacteria bacterium
GCTTGTTCAGCACTCCCGGTAAAAATGGAATGTCAGCAATTAGAAACGCGGCTCGACTATGAAAACCTCTCTTCTGATCAAAGACGCTTTGCTGAAGCAGAGCTCGAACAGTGCCGTGAAAAATTAGGGCAAGCTCAAGCTCGCGATTCTGTCATTTTACATGATGGGGTTGATAGCCTTCGCATCCCCTAGCAAGATGATGAGTTCTATAAAGAACTAATCGACCAGCACAGGGCTAGGGAAGGTCCATCCTTCCACTCCAATTTCCACTCCGGTATAAAGGCTGTCTCAATTAATTCGTCATATGAGTTCAAGCTCGTTTGGGATTGAGGCGTTTTCTGCACGTTAGAATTTTGAACGGATCGATAGCTTCTTGGCTTGGCCAGTGTATATCCAATGTAACTCGACATTACATAAGAAAAGAATACATCGGAACTCCAATGCCAATCGTGATAGACTCGACCCACGGCAACGGCCCCCGAGCTGGAAAAACACAGGGCCTTCATCCAGATGTTGTCACTGCGGGCGGCTAATACGGCAAAAAAAGAAGCACTCATGGCTGCATCCGCTGAAGGAAACGATTTCCAGGGTTCATCGTTTAATCCTGATTGAGTTCTGCTATAAGGGCCTTCTCCAGTAAATGGCCTTGCTCGGGCCACCGACCATTTGAGTACATTGGTGATGCCTCCCGAAATAATGCTGGCTTCTAAGGCAATGCGCCCAGTGTTACGCCAAGACTCATAGCCTGAAAGCCAACCGATTCCATAGATAGCGGTCTCAGTATACAGAACATTGGTCCATTCACCTAAAGGATGCACATCAGCAAAAAAACGATCGCGCTGGGGATTCTTTTGACCCTGGGTAAAATCGCGGATGGTTTGGTCATTGGCGAAGAGCAGCCCTAGCCCGGCAGCCACGCCTAAAAATCCCGGATTGATAACTGCGTCTTTTGTGTTGTTAAAAAGATATCCTGGGTCGCTCAAGGTATTCTGTATATCACTGAAGGGAGCTTGAACTCTTGCTTGTATCCAGTTTGTTTTTACCGTTTCACGCCTTTCTTCGCCTGGTTTTACCATTTCAATTG
Organism: Fibrobacteria bacterium; assembly: GCA_038315885.1. Classification (GTDB taxonomy): domain Bacteria; phylum Fibrobacterota; class Fibrobacteria; order UBA11236; family JBBQAD01; genus JBBQAD01. The sequence continues at coordinate 1,085 of JBBQAD010000453.1, forward strand.
GTAAGGTGGGTGAATTGTTCTGCTGAAATTCTGTCGCAAAGACCACAGTTTCTAAAGACTGAATCAGTATCAGCAATCCAAATAAAGAGGAGCGAAACAGCACATCAACATTATGTGGCCGGCTTGACGCAGTGGCAAATTTTTTTAGTTATACGAGAAACTTGGGGTTTTTGGAATAAAGAATTATTCCGATTTTTTTAGGGATAATTCTTTTTTTGCCCACTCCAGAGTATCTGAAGGAGTACTAAAGGCGCCGTCAAGCTGTAACTCGAAACTTTTCTTGATCAATTGACCTATTTCAGGCCCGGCCTGCATTCCCAATGCCAATAGAGACTTTCCTGTCAGCCAGGGCTGGGGTTTATTTACTAATACATCAAAGGTCTGCGACTGTTCAAGTAACCAATCACCAGCTGGAAAATCTTTTTCTAAAGCATCGGAACTTGTGCGTCCAAAATGATCGGCTTTGGCAACTAAAACCAATTTGTTAATATCGACTTTTAAGGCCAACCGTCGAATGGCACCAGCTTTAATCTCCTCTTTTCGATTATAGAGCATAGCCGGCTTTAAATGTTCGCGCACGAATGCGCAAACTGTTTCTGTCAATTGTAAATCATTGGTCAATCGGCCCAAAAATCGGCGTGTTACAGAGTCGCCCAAGGAGTCATGGGCATGGCTTCTCCAGCGGCCATCCCTATATTGAGTTGTGGAGGGTTTACCCAAATCATGACACAGGGCACCAAACATATGGGCACAGCGATCCAGGTCCGATGTCAATGTATCCGATTCTTCTGCGAGAATCTGGGCGGCAGCATCCACAACCATGCAATTATGGGTCCACACATCTCCCTCAGGATGCCACTGTGGGTCTTGGGGAACGGCGACCATATCGAGCAGTTCGGGGAAAAAACGCAGTTGCCCGAGTTTGCGCATCCATTCTAGACCAAGACTCGGTCGTTTGGCCTTTAAAAGCAATTTTTTGAATTCAGCGAAGAGCCGTTCGGGGGACAATTCAGCTAAAGCCTGTTGTCGACAGAGTTCTTGGGTAGCGGGATGGATGTTACACTCAAAGCGCGCTGCAAATTGCACGGCCCGCAGTGCGCGGAGAGGATCTTCTGAAAAGGCATTGGATACATGACGCAGAATTCGCTGGGAGAGATCGCCGCGGCCCCCATGCGGGTCAAAGAGCAGCATATCAGGAAGGCGAAGTCCCATACTATTAATCGTAAAGTCTCTGCGTGCCGATGCGGTGGTGAAATCCAAATGCGGATCGGGCTTAACCATAAAGCCTTTATGTCCCTGCCCAGTCTTATTCTCGGTTCTTGGGAAAGCAAAGTCATAGTGAATGTCATTGACTAAAAGTGTCAGAATGCCAAAAGATTTTCCTACCGAGCTAACTCGACCCAGGGGTTTTAAGAGTCGAGTCAAGGTCTCCTGATCTAAACCGTAGACTTCGAGGTCATAATCATTCAAGGCTTTTTCCAAGAAGAAATCCCGAACCCAACCTCCTACTAGATAAACGGTTCCGCCAGCCTGCTCAATTGATTGGGCTACTCTTAGCAAGTCAATTGGCAAAAGTGCTCGGGCTTGTTCGAAGTATTCTTCCATATAATCAATGTAATATCCAAAAGAACGGCTTAAGCAATTCTCACTTTGACAATCAAAGGCCAAGTAAAAAAGAGGAAAACAAATTGAATTACTTCCCAATTTCTGTGGCATAGCGGTATAATTCGAAGCGGTACAGATGCGAATACATTTTTAAAGGTTCCTTATGTCAAAGCAGATGCTGTGCATCGGCTCAAAAGAGTGGTTTCCCGGCAGACTCGCAGAGACTGCAACTGAGCTAAGGCTGAATTGCTGTTTTAGTGATTTGCCGTCTCTGGAAGGATCTGAGTTTTCAGAAAACGATGTTGCCATTCTGGTCTTTGAGTGGAGTGCGAAAAATAATCCCTCTGAGGCATGGGAAAAAATTCATGCGAAATACCCCCGTTTACCTGCTCTCTTTATTACCGATTTGGATACAC
>JBBQAD010000469.1:0-2905 GCA_038315885.1 Fibrobacteria bacterium
CTGAGATTGCCCGGCATCAGGGAGTAGATTTGTATAACTATGAGTCAGGTGGTTATTCATTACATAAAGTGGCACTGGCACATACCAACTGGTATTTACAGAGAAATTATCCGGGAAGTGAAGCTAACTACGATCAAGTAAAGAGTGGTTATCTGGATGTCACAGAAATATGGTACTCGGTTTGGGGCGAAGATGCCTTTAAAAAAGGGGCAGTTGCCAAAGGTAGGCCCGCGGTAGACATATTTGTTCTAGGCCCTGTTACACTTAGCCACGGCGAACGTTCGCTCAGCTTTAAGGGAACACCTGTTTCGTTGCGAGCCAATATTTCTACTTCGACATCAACCAGAACTATTCCCTTTGACGTGGTATTCACTGCCAGTGTAACAGGTGGTACAGCACCTTATGCGTTCGAATGGTTTCTGGATGGAAGCAACAGTGGCTTCAAGGCTGCAACTCTTACTAAAAAATATGATCTAGTGGGAGCATTTACAGTCAAATTGGTTGCTACAGATAAGGTCGGATTAAAAGATACAACTTCAATTTCGATTAATGCCTTAGCTCCTGTAACATCAATTGAAACAGGATCAAATAACGGAGCGACAAGATTTTCAAATGATACAATGCTGGGGGATCTGAACGATTATGAATTCATAACTCAGAATCGATGGAAGGTGGTTAGGAATAGCGGAGATGATCGAATGGGTTTAATTGAAGCAATTCCAACTAGTAATGGTCTTCTTGCGGAGGGTGCTCTGATCAAATCAAATCAAATGAACAATTTTGATATCAGCTTCGATGCGAAATCTGGAGAATCTCTCTCCTCCAATTATAGCGCAGATTTTGTCTTTATTTTCGCCTATCAAGATTCACAGAATTACATTTATTTAATGGCTAACCAGACCGAGGCATACAATGCCATTTACAAAGTAACTAAGGGATTCCGCACAGAAGTAGCTCGGATTGGCAAGCAGCTGATTTCCGATTCCTTATATCATAATTATATTATTAAATGCTCAATTGGAGGAATCATATCAATTACTATGGATTCGAAATCAATCGGTACTTTTACAAAGAATGAATTTACAACGGCAGGCCGAATCGGTTTTGGAAGCCTGAATGATAAAGTGTTTTTTGATAACATCACAATAAAGAGTGCCGCTTTACAAGTTCGGGGATCTGATAATACTCCAAAAATTTCTTCTCAGATCAAACCTCCCAATTGGACAGTCCGTAAGTTTCTAAAGAAAGAGCGATCAATTAATGTAAAAGGGCAAAGCCTTCAGTTTTAAAAGAGCTTTGTTTAGCGACTTTTTTTTGAGTTGGCTTTAAGATTTTTTTAAATATTGGACGAAAAGTTATCGATCCTATATTTGAACTTAGAGGTCAGCTTGAAAATAACCTTTATTAGTCACGCCTCTATTCTAATCGAAGCCGGTGGTATCACGGTTTTGTCTGACCCATGGTGGCGCGGCCCCTGTTTTGGGGCCCAATGGTGGACTTATCCTTTGCCCTATACTAAGGCAATCGAAGGGCAGCGTATTGATTATATCTACATATCACACGGTCATCATGATCATTTTCATCCAGGAACTCTAGCTACCTTAGCCAAAACGGCGAAAATACTGGTTTCCAGCTCATTAAAGCTGGCTCCTGATATTCGTAAGCTCGGCTTTGAAACTATTGAAGTCGAACCAGATACATGTATTCAGTTAGACAGCCAAACTAGTACATCGAGCGCTAAAAGTGTAAATGTCCGTATCATGCCCACTCATGGTGATGATACCCTCATGGTCTTAGAATATGCTGGCGAAGTGTGTGCAAATCTTAACGATGCATTACATTCCGCTCCTGCGAGAATCCAGAGCAATTTTATTCGACGACTTAAAAGCCTCTACAAAAAAATTGATTATGTCTTTTGCGGCTATGGCACCGCTTCTCATTTTCCTAATTGTTATGTCATACCGGGAAAAAACAGAGAAGCAAGCGCTGCTCGTCGTCAATCCTATTTTAACCACCAATGGGTAAAATTGATTAAGGGGCTGCAACCCCTTTACGCGTTTCCCTTTGCAGCCGACGTTGTTCTACTTCAAGACGAACTGTTTTGGACCAATGAAGCCACCCACAATCCGGAACGCCCTACCAACCTGTTTCAAAAAGAATGTCCAAATTTATCTACCCAGGTTATCGATATCGCTCCCGGGTTTCAAATAATCGATCGACAGGTCAGTACCATGGTAGTTCGGCAACCATTAAAGATTGAAGAGATTCGGAAAGTCATGTCCGAACAAATTGAAAGAGCCAATGAGGTGGGTCGAGATAACGATGTAATCATTTCTGAAGTTATTCAAGCTCTGGAAACAAATTTATCCAGCTGCCGCGACTATCTCTTGACCCTGATAGAAGATTATAGAATCGAGTTACGTTTTCTTAATTCGCAAACAAGTCTAGTCCTGCACAAGCAAGGGGATAAAATCAGCCTACAAAAAACGGTTCGCTCCGATGTTGCCAATGTAGAGATGACCTATACAACACGATGGGCATATCTGCGTTGGGCTTTACGCCGACCTTTTGGTGATGAGATTCTGTTTGTCGGTTCGGGTGGAATATTCGAATATTCAACTCAAAAAGGGGCCGCCCGAAACCTTCATCGTGAGGTAATTGCATTGATTAAAAATCTGCCTCAGACAAATAGACCTAGAGAGTTGAACCAACTCAGCATTCTCTCGAAAGCCAAGCATTTAGTAAAATTCATATTAGGGCGAAAAGAAAATGATCTGTACGATTTAATGGCATGGAGTGTTCTTAACACGAGCCATCTCAAAATTCAGTCGCTTTATATTAAGCGAGCTTGTGGCAGTGGTACAATCAAATTTCACCCAGCAAAGCTATATTATTTGTTACTGTT